>NZ_BAABDK010000026.1:0-127533 GCF_039539585.1 Hymenobacter glaciei
ATAAATCCAGCGTGCAGGCCATCGAAAAGCGTATTTAAATCGGAAAAATACTGCGTAACATCAGCTAATAACAATATCTGCTACAAACGAAGCAACTTGCTGTCGATTTATCTTTTGCCAGTTAGCCGATTCAGCAAAAGACACTGAAACATGAAGCGGCATTTGATACTGCTTTTCAAATTGCGTTTGTGCTTCATGCAATATTTTATCTTGGTCGCCTTCACGCCTGCTAACTGTTCCATCCATAATTAGAGCAGTTATTTCAATACCTATTTTTCTTCCGTTTACTTCCACTACTGCATCAGGCAATGGAGGCGCTGGTTGTGACACGGTGTAAGGCTGATTCTCTGCCAATACGGGCAGAAATCTTTCCAGCAAATACAGCTCTCGGCTCTGTTTATCGGGCATAAGGATTGAAATATAATGACAACCCTTCGCTGGTAAGCCGATACTTTTAGGTGCTGAAGCGCCCACAGTGGCCATTCAACCCTCAGCACTCAAAACTCAACCTTTCCCAAATGCCCACCGGTACCCTGCTCATCATCGACGACGAAGCGCGCTTGCGCCAGCTGCTGGCCCAGGTGCTGGAGCTCGAAGGCTACACCGTGCTGCAAGCCCCCGACGCCCACCGCGGCCTGGAACTGCTCCAGCAACACGCCGCCGACATCCTGCTCGTGCTCTCCGACGTGAAGCTGCCCGATGCCAACGGCGTCGACCTGCTGCCCCGCTTCAAAGCGGCAGCACCCGATGCCGAAGTGGTGCTGCTCACCGCCTTCGGCACCATCCCCGACGGCGTGAAGGCCATGAAGCTCGGCGCGTTCGACTACCTCACCAAGGGCGATTTTGAGCAGCAGCTGGTGGTGGTGGTCGACCGCGCCGCCGAAAAAGCCCGCCTCCGCCAGCGCGTCACGGAGTTGGAGCGCCGCGTGGGCCAGCAGTACCGCTTCGAGTCGATGATTGGCGACTCGCCCGAGTTGCGGCGCGTGCAGCAGCTGGCCCGCCAGGTTGCGCCCACCGACAGCACCGTGCTGCTCGAAGGCCCCACCGGCAGCGGCAAGGAGCTCTTTGCCCAGGCCATCCACCAGGCCAGCGGGCGGCAGGGCAAGGCCTTCGTGGCCGTCAATTGCAGCGCCTTCCCGAAGGATTTGCTCGAATCGGAGCTGTTTGGCTACAAAAAAGGCGCCTTCACCGGCGCGCTAGCCGACAAGAAGGGCCTGCTGGAAGAAGCCAACGGCGGCACCCTGTTTCTGGACGAAATCGGCGAGCTAGAGCTCAACGTGCAGGCCAAATTCCTGCGCGTGCTCGAAAGCCAGACCTTCACCAAGCTCGGCGACACCAAGCCCACCAAGGTCAACCTGCGCCTGGTAGCCGCCACCAACCGCAACCTCAAACTCGAAGCCGCCGAAGGCCGCTTCCGCCCCGATTTATACTACCGCCTCTCGGTCTTCACCATCCTCGTGCCGGCCCTCAAAGACCGGCCCGCCGATGTGCCGCCGCTGGCAAATTATTTCCTGCAGTACTTCGCCGCCCGCCTCAGCAAGCGCCTCCCCGGCCTCGCGCCCGAGGCCCTGGCCCTGCTGCAACGCTACCCCTGGCCCGGCAATGTCCGCGAGCTGAAAAACGTGCTGGAACGCGCGGCCATTCTCGCCCCGAATGGCGAAATGCTGGCAGCTGATTATCTGCCCGATGAATTCCACGCCCTGGGCCGGCCCGTGAAGCCCGGCGCTGATGCGGCCGATGAGAGCCTGCGGGCACTGGAAGCCCGACACATTGGCAAACTCATGGGCGAGCTGGAAGGCAACAAGCCGGAAGTAGCCAAGCGGCTGGGCATTGGGCTGACCACGCTTTATAGAAAGCTGGAGGAATACGGCTTGGGGTAGGGTGCGGGGCTTGCCCCCGCCCGGCGTTCGCGCCGGCTGGCTCGTATCTCAACGATTACCGTGCAATGACGGGCGAGGGCAAGCCCCGCACCCTACCTGTCGTTCGTCAGGTGCAGCAGGAGCTGGCAGAGGTCGGCTTCTTCGTAGGGTTTCACCAGGCAGGCATTCATGCCGGCGGCGATGTAGGCCAGGCGGTCGGTTTCGAAGGCGTTGGCGGTGAGGGCGATGATGGGAAGATTGGCGCGGCGCGCGTTGGTTAGGGCACGTACGGCGGCGGTCACTTCCATCCCGTTCAGGCCGGGCATGCGAATGTCGAGAATGGCCGCATCGAAGTCCTGCTCGCTGAGCTGAGCTAGCGCATCGGGCCCGTCGCCCACAGGGACTACTTCCACGCCCCAGTGTTCGAGCACCACGCGGGCAATCCACTGGTTCAGGTAGTTGTCTTCGGCCAGCAGCACGCGCAGGCCACGCAGGGCTTCAAAAGTGGGTGGCTCCTGCGGCGTGCTGCTAACGGCGGACTCGGCGGCCCGCGGCAGTTGCAGCTCGAACGAGAAGGTACTGCCCTGCTCCGGGGCGCTGCGCAGGGCCAGGGTGCCGCCCATCTGCTCTACCAATTGCTGGCTAATGGCCAGGCCCAGGCCCGTGCCACCAAAGCGATGACTGGTATCGGCGCTGGCTTGGGTAAATGCTTCGAAGATGTGGTTCTGCTCGGCAAGGGCAATGCCGATGCCGGTATCGGCCACCCAGAAGCGTAGGGTGAGGGCTTCGGGCGTTTCGGTCAACACTTCGGCCCCAAGCTCGATGCGGCCCTGCTCGGTGAACTTGATGGCGTTGGCCAGCAGGTTGAGCAGAATCTGGTGCAGGCGGTAGGCATCGCCCATCACTCGCAGCGGCTCGCTGGGCAAGGGCCGTACTTCCAGCACCAGGCCCTTGGCCGACGCCAGGGCCGCCACCGTCTGGCCCACGCCGCGCAGCAGCTCGGCCAGGTCGAAAGGCACGTTGTTGAGCGGCAGGTGATGGGCCGTGATTTTGGCCATGTCCAGCACGTCGTTCAGCAGGCTGAGCAGGTGCTGGCCAGCTTGCTGCATGGCGTGCAGGTATTCGGTTTGCTGGTCCGAGAGCGGGGTTTTGTGCAGCAGCGAGGCCATGCCCAGCACCCCGTTCAGCGGCGTGCGAATTTCGTGGCTCATGCGCGCCAGGAAGGTTTCCTTGGCCTGGGCGTTTTCTTCGGCCTCGCGCTTGGCCTGCTCCAGGGCGCGCTGGGCCAGCACGCCCTCCGTCACGTCGTAGCCCGACGCCACCACGTAGGGCGGGTAGCCTTCCTCCATCACCGGGTACGAGTAGCAGCGCAGGTAGCGCCGCTCGCCCGTGCGGGTGCACACGGTGAGCAGCTGGTCCTGCGAATGCTGGGCGGCCAGCGCAGCCAGCTGGGCCTCAAAAGCCGGAATGTGGTGGGGCGGCAGCACGTTGCCCAGCGAGTGCCCGACCAGCTCTGCCGCCGGCCAACCCAGCATTTGCTCCACGGCGGGGTTCACCGTCAGCACAATGCCCTGAAGGTCGTGGGTGCAAATGAGGGCCTGCGAGTAGTACACCAAGTCGTGGTACTGCTTTTCGCGGCGCTCCAACGCTTGGCGGGCGCGCTTCACCTCGGTTACATCGGTGCTGATGGTGAGCACCCCAACCTTGCCGTTGGCGCGCCGCAGCGCCTGCTTATACGTTTGATAATAAGCAATTTCTCCTGTGTAAAGCGTTAGGGGAATCTCGCGGATTTCCGGCTGACCGGTGCGCAGCACGTCCTCGCTGAAGACATGTAAGTTGGCCAGTTCCTGCAGCACAACCGCCGGTTTGGCTGCGGGCCCCGACAAATGGGCCGAGTCGGCGATGCGCTCATTAAACTCGCGGTTCGAGAAGGAGATGTTGCCTTCCGGCTCTACCAGGTACAGCACATTGGGCAAGGCATCCACAATCTGCCGAATGAAGGCCTCCTGCTCGCGCAGCATTTCCTGCACTTGGTGCTGCAGGTTTTCAGCCACGTAGCGGGCCGTAATGTCGATGCCCGAGCCCACCACCAGCCGCAATTCGCCGTCGGCCCCAAACACGGGCCGCAGGTGGCGCACCATCAGCTGCGCACGCCCCCGGTAGTCGGTGCGCGTTTCTTCCCAAGTTACGTCGGTGCGGGTACGCACGGCCAGGTCGAAATACTGCTCGCGCTGCTGGGCCAGCTCGGGGTGCTTGGACTGGCGCAGGGTAAAGTATTCAGCATTCGTCAGGCCGATAATCTGCTGGCGCGCATCTGGGTCGGATACCGCGGCCGGATTCACGAATCGGTAGCGGTGCCCGGCATCGAACACGGCCACGTCGAATGGCACCAGGTTAAGGATTGACTCGTAGAATTCCTGCTGCTGCGCCACGCGCTGCTCGGCCTTCTCGCGCTCGGTCAGGTCGATGGCCAGGCTGATGACCAAAGGCGTACCGGCCAGGCCCTGCACCGGCCGGTACCATACGGTGAAGTAGCGGTCGGTGCCGTCGGCCGCCGGAAAGGTTTCTTCCCACTGCACTTCGTGGCCGGTGCGCATTACCTCGGCAAAGGCGGCCGCGCGCTGTTGCGCAATGGCGGCGGGACGCTGGCGGCGGGCGCAGGTTTCGGCGCTGGTTTTGCCCAGCATCCAGGCCCGCAGTACCGGGTCGGGCTCGATAATGGAGTTGAGGAACAGGTAGCGGTGCTCGTCGTCGAACACGGCCACGGCAATGGGCACCTGCTCCAGTATATTCTCATAGAAGGCCCGCTGGCGCCCCAGCCACTCTTCGGCCAGCCGCCGGTCGGTGATGTTGCTGAAATACAGCGTGGCCCTGGGCTCGCCGGGCACGGGAGCCGCCGTGACGAGGTAGTACTGGCCGGCTACGGTCAGCTCCTGCGGGCCCGGCGCGGGGCCCTGCTGCACCGCCTCGGCCAGCGCCAGCAAGGGTGGTAGCACCTCGGCTTGGGCTGTGCGCAGGGCCTCCACCAATTGGGCAGCGGCGGGGTTGGCGTACAGCAGCTCGCCACTGATTGCCAGGCGCAGTATGGGATTGGGGTTCTGCTCGGGCACCGCCGCCAGCAGGCGTTGGCGTTGCTCGCGCCGGTGGGCCCGGGTTACGTCGCGGTAGCAGATGAGGCGGCCGGCGCCCGCCTCGTCGAGCACCAGGTAGTCCAGCACCACCCGGCGGCCATCGCGCAACGCAAAGGGTTCGTTCAGCACGGTTTTGCCGGCGGCGTGCAGCGCCCAGGCGCGCGTACGAAAGGCGGCAGGGTCGGCGAAGGAGGCCGAGATGGACAGCTGTGCTTCGGTGTAAGGCGGCCCATCTGCCGGCTCCAGGCCAAACAATCGCCAGAAATGCGGACTTACGTACTGAATCTGACCACTGTCATCTACCAGTACCACGCCCAGGCGCAGGTTGTGCACCACGGCGCCCAGCTGGGTGTGCAGGGCATGTAGCGGAGGGACCGGCGGCTGCTCTCGGGGCTGCTCCAGCGGAGCCAGCCGGGCCTTCAACTGGGCCAGCTCGGCTTCGGCCTGCTCGCGCCGGGCCTGCTCAGCTGCCAGCAGCTGGGCCCATTCGGCATCGGACAAGGGAGAAACAGCTGGCATGACCAAAGCGCGAGGTGAACCGAAAACGAAAACGCTATTTAAGCATCATCTGCTTGCTAAAGGGAGGCAACGGCAGGCTTTGGGGGCTGCGCAAAGTAAATAGAAGGGCCCAAAGCAAAAGCTGTAACACTGCTATTTTCATCGGTATTCCCCAGTAAAATTAATAATATCCTGTATTACAGAGTATTTTCTTTCAAAAATGAACAGGTTAGGTTACAACTGAGCCCAGCCCTGGGCCAGCAACCGCGTGTAATGCCCCCTGCGCCGGCGCGATTCAACCCGGCAGGTGCGGCCGCCTATTCGCCGCGCAATGCGGCATCGGGCGCTTACTTCGGGCCTGCAACCGGCCCAGGCCACCGGGTTTTCCTTCGCCATGTCTCTCAAACTCAATATTCGCCTGAGCGTGCTGCTGCTGTTGCTGCTGCTGCTGGGCCTGGGCGGCTACGCCTTTTTCACCATCCGCTTCCTCGAAGCCGGGGCCCACGGCATCGAGCAGGCTGATTTCGACACGGCCCGCCGCACGGTGCTGGGTTTTGTGGTGGCCGGCACCGCGCTGGGCGTGGCCCTGATGGTGCGCCTGCCGCGCATGGTGGTGCGCCCGCTGCGGCGTCTGTACGGCGACGTGGAGCGGGTGGCCGGCCCCGGCCCCGCCACCCGCGTGGCCGTGGGCCGGCGCGACGAAGTGGGCAGCATTGCCACCGCCGTGAACCGCGTGCTGAGCCAGGCCCAGGCCGAGCGCCGGGTGACGCTGGCCGAGCTCTTCACCGAACGCAACCGCATGCACAGCCTGGTAAGAAGCCTGGACGAGGGCCTGCTGCTGCTCGACGAGCAGCGCACCGTTGTGCTGGCCAACCCCGTGGCCTGCGACCTGCTGGGCATGTCCCTGGCCCAGTTACTGGGCCGGTCGGCCGATGCCGTGGCGGCTTCCAACGAGCTGCTGCGCGACCTGCTGGCCCCGCTCGAGGCGCACAACCTGGCCGGCGATGCCGTGCCCGACCCGGTGTTTACGTTTCCGCACAAGGGTGAGAACCCGCACTACCAGCTCAGCATCAGCCCGATTGCGGGCCGCGATGCTGCAGGGCGCGATGCGCCGGCGGGCCATATTTTCTGCCTGCGCAACGTGTCGGAATTCAAGAAGCTGGACGAGATGAAGTCGGCTTTCCTGGCCACGATTTCGCACGAGCTGAAAACGCCGCTGGCCAGCATCAAGCTCAGCCTGATGCTGTTGCAGCACGAGCGCACCTCCGACACCGAACGTCAGACGCTGGCCGCCGGCATCGGCGAGGAAACCCAGCGCCTGCTGAACATGGTGGGCCAGCTCATCGACGTGTCGCGCCTCGACGCCGGCGTCGGCATCAAGCTCGATGTGAAGCCCCTGCACCTGCCCGAGGTGGTGGGCTTCGCTACCCGCACGGTGCTGCCCCAGCTGCGCGACAAGCAGCTGCAGCTCGATTTACAGCTGCCCGACAACCTGCCCCTGGTGCTGGCCGACGTGGAAAAAACCACCTGGGTGCTCATCAACCTGCTTTCGAACGCAATTCGGTATTCGCCCACGGGCAGCCCGCTGGTGGTGCGGGCCGTGGCCTGGGGCGAAATGGTGCGCGTGAGCGTGGAAGACTGTGGCCCGGGCATTGCGCCGGAATTTCATAAGCGCATTTTCCAGCGGTTTGCGGGGGTGCCGGGGCAGGTAGGCAAAAGCGGCAGCTCGGGCCTGGGGCTCAGCATTGCACGCGAATTCATCGACGCGCAGGGCGGCAAGCTGTGGGTGGAAAGCCGGCCCGAATGCGGGAGCTGCTTCCTGTTTACGCTGCCGCGCGGGTAAGTTGGGGCACGGGTTTCCGGTTGTTTGGGGCCCGGGCGCGTACTGTTGAGCCCAACGGGGGCCGCCGGCCCATGCTCTTTTTCTTGTAACTGAATTTTATGACTGCCCCCACTCCCACCTTCACCGTCGAACGCCTCAGCTTTGCTACCCTCACCGAGCTGCCGCACTCCTGGCAGCCGGCCGACTACCGCGCCCTGCTCGTCCAGCTCAACTTCGACAACGCCGAAGCCCTGCCCGAAGCCGAGCTGAAGGAGATGTGCCAGATGGCCCTCACCGACCTGGAACCGCGCGAAGCGGCCGTGGCCGTCCTCACTTACCTGTTCCCGGAGGAGCTGACGGCTGGCCAGATTGAGAACCTGGCCCATCAAATACTGACCGAGCGCCTGTGGGAAGAAAACCCCGAGCTGCCGCTGCACCGCGGCTTCTACCAGGCTACCCAGCTGCTGCACGAGGCCTTCAACGGCACGTTTCCGAGCGTGAAGGCGGTGGAATTTCAGGTGAAATGCACGGCGGCCAGCCCCGCCGATTTGGAAGTTTTTGGGGCTGACGCGAACGATAGCGCCCTGGCCGCCGCGCCGCTGCTGCGCCTGCTGGCCGTGGGCCTCCCCGACAATGCGCTGCTGAACCGGCTGTATTCGGACCATTTAGCGGGCGATGCATTCGCCGAAGCCACCTCTATTCTGTGGGAGCTGCGCGCGGTGGAGAAAACGGCCGACTCCATCACCTTCGACGTGGTGAGCTCGGCCTACTGGCTGGAGGATTTTAAATACGCCGACACCTACACCGCGCCGACTCACGCCGATGCGCCCGGCGAGGAAGCCGCGTAGGGTGCAACGGGCTGTTTGGCAGGCCGGCGGCTTTCGCCGAGGCTATACCGGCCTTGGCAGGAGCTGACGCAACGCCGGTGTGCCGGCAGGCCGTTTTCTCGCGTATCGGGGCTACCTTGGGCACTGCCCCGGTTTGGCCGGGGCTCCCCGGCAATCGGCAATCCTGGCACTGCACATGAAACGATTTTCCCTGCGACGAATTCTGGCCTGGACAGCCCTGCTGCTGTTGCTGCTGGTGCTGGGGGCGGGCGTGGGGGTGTGGCTATGGGGCGAGGGCTATGCACGCCGGCTGGTAACCCGCCAGGTACGCACGGCCCTGACCAAGAATTCGGAGCTGGTGCTAGCCCCTTTCCAGGTGGAGATGTCGCCCTGGCGGGATTTTCCGTTCCTCACGGCTTCCATTCAGCATATCTCCCTTACCGACACTTCTTTCCGGCAGCGCGTGCCGGTGCTGCAGGTGGGCCGGGCCGACCTGCGCGTGGAGCTCTTCAGCCTCTGGCGCGGGCAGCTGCGAGTGAGCCGCGCCGTGATAACCGACGTGGACTTCCGCGAGCAGGTCGACTCGTTGGGGCGTGCCTGGGGGCTGCGTGGCAAGCGTGCCAAGGGCGCCGGCAAAACGCCCACGCTCAACCTGAAACTCGAGGAGCTGGAAGTAAACAACTTCCGTTTCAGCACTAAAAACGACTTCCTGCGCAGTGCCTTCGGGGTGAATGTTCGCCAGGCCCGGCTGCAGGCCCGGCTGCACGGAGGGGTACTGCGCGTGGCCGGTCAGCTGCAGGGCGAGCTCAGCTACCTGCGCACCCGCGCCGGCACGCTGTTCGAGCACGAGCCTGTGGGGGGCCGGGTGCACTACCGCTACTCGTTTGCCGACCGCCAGGGCCTGCTATACCGCACCCGCGCCACCCTCAACGGCGACAGCGTGCGCATAAGCGGCACCCACACGCTCGACCCGCAACACCCCGAGGGCACCCTGATGAACCTGCACTTCGTAGGCAACCAGCCGCTGGTAAAGGTGCTGATGGCGGCCCTGCCGCCCCGCTTCGAAACCTACCTGGCCGGCGCAACCAGCCCCAGCAAGGCCCACGTGCACTACCGCATTTCGGGCCTGAGCGGGCCGAAAGTGGTGCCCCACAACGTGCTCACCTTTGGGCTGCGCGGGGCCAGCCTGCAGTGGCCCGAGCCGGCGCGGCGCATCAACCGCTGGGATTTGGTGGGCACCTACGACAACGGCCCCGGCCACAACCCGAGCACGACCACGCTCACGCTGAAGCGCTGCCGCATTTACTCGGCCGCCGGGCAGCTCGACGTGGCCTTGTCCCTGCGCAACTTCCGCCGGCCGGTGGTTGACGGCCGCTTTCGGGGCCAGGCGACTTTGCGCGAGCTGGCTGCGCTGCTGCCCTCGCCGCAGTGGCAGGCCCGCAGCGGCAGAGCCGATGTGGACGTGCAGGTGCGCGGCCAGCTGCCCCCGCGCCGTGGCCGGCCGCTGCAGGGCCCGCCGCCCCCGCCGCTGTCGTTGCGCGGGTTGCTCACGCTGCACCAGGCCTCGCTGCTGTTGCCCGCCCGCGGGGCCGACCTGAGCGAAGTGAACGTGCGCATTGGTCTGCGCGACAGCGTGTGGCAGCTGAGCAACGCCTCGGGGGTTCTGAACCGGATGCGCTTTCGGGCGTCGGCCACTACCCGCAACCTGTTGGGCTACCTCAACGGCCAGTACCCCACGGCGCGGGTGAGCGGGCAGTTTGCGCTGGATGAGCTGCGCCTGCACGAGCTGCGCGAATTGCTGAAGCCCCGCCCGGGCCTGGCAGCCACGGCCCTTCCCTTTGCAGGAGCCAAGGCTGCCAGGCGCCGCGAAGCCCGCGAGCGCAGCCGCCTGGCCCGTGCCCCCCGCAACAAGGCGCGGCTGGCTGCTACCCTGGCCCGTGAGTTGATTCCGGCGGGCCTGTTGCTCGACGTGCGGCTGCAGTGCCAGCGCCTGCTCTTGGCCAGCGACACCCTCTCGGACCTGGCCGTTACCGTGCGCCACGACGGCCACCAGGTGCAGCTCCAAAACCTGGCCGGCCGCATGTGGGGCGGGCAGGTGCGCGGCGAGATGCAGTGGCCCACCGATTCGGCCAAGCGCGTGGCTCCCGTGCAATATCACCTGGCCGTGCACTTCCCACGCCTCGACTACGAGCAGCTGATGGCCCGCCTGAACCGCCCACTGGTACCAACTGCTCAAGCTGCTCGCCCGGCTTCCGGCCAGCGCCGCCCGGCTACCGCCAAAGCCCCGGCCCTGCGCGACCTGCTGCTCGAAGCCAACGGCTTCCTCAAGCTCAACATCGACCAAGTGAACCTGCCCGAAGGTGAAAACCTGCGCGAGGTGAGCGTGCAGCTCGAAAAGTACGGCGGGCTGGTGTACATGCCCTACCTGCGCTTTCTGACGCCCGAGGGCGGCCACGGCGAGGCTTCGGGCACAGCCCGCTTCGCCGGGCTGCAGCTGCGCCAGGCCGATACCGACCTGACCCTGCGCTACACCACCCTCGACGTGCAGCGCCTGCTGGGCCTCATCGCCAGCCTGACCACGGCTGCGCCCGACTCGGTGCCCACCGCCCGCACCCGCGCCCGCGCCGAACGCAAGGCCGAACGCAAGGCCGAGCGCGCGCAACTTCCCAACAACCCTTCGCTGCTGGCCAGCGGGGTGCTCACGGCCGTGCTGCGCGTGCAGGCCGACCAGGTGAACTATGGGGCCGTGCAGGGCAGCCGATTTCGGCTGGTGTCGCACCTGCGCAATGGCGAGGCCCGGCTCGATAACTGCTCTGTGGATGCCCTGCAGGGCCACCTGAGCCTGAGCGGCTACATGCGCAGCCCCGCCAACCGCGCCCACCACCCCACGCAGCTGCAGGTGCGCCTGCAGGATATTCAGCTGCCGGCCCTGTTTGGTACCATGGCCGACATGGGACTGGGCGTGCTGGGGGCCGAAAACGTACTGGGCTCGCTGCAGGGCGTAGCTGACCTGCGCACCGACCTGGGCCGCAGCTTGCTGCCCAGCCTGAGCAACACGGCGGGTTACCTAAAAACCAACGTGCGCGACCTCGAGCTGGTGAACGTGGAAGCCCTGGTACAAGCCCTGAAAATCCTGAAGAGCGAGCGCACCAGCCACCTCTACTTCGAGCCGGTGCAGGGCGAGTTTGTGCTGGCTCAGGGCCAGGTGCTCATTCCCGGCCTGCACCTGAACAGCAACCTGAGCAACCTCGAAGTAAGCGGCCACTACGGCCTGAACGGGGCCACCAACCTGTACATCGGCCTGCAACCGATGAAGGCCCTGTTCGGCAACAACGACAAGCGCATCGAGCGCATCCAGAACGGCGAGCCCATGACCAAGGCTGACGCCAAAGGCAAAGACAAGCTCACCTACGTGAGCCTGCGCCGCACGGCCCCCGGCGAAAAATTCCAGGTTCGCCTGTTCCAGAGCAACGAGCGGCGCGACGCCCAGACCCGCCTGCTGGAGCAATACCGCACCTACCTGCTCACGCAGCGCCTCGATACCACCGTGCGGATGGTGAAGTGAGTAGTGAGTAGTGAGTAGTGAGTAGTGAGTAGTGAGTAGTGAGTAGTGAGTAGAAGGAACGTCATGCTGAGCGAAGTCGAAGCATCTCGCGTGCTATAGTTAACCAATCGTAAGAAAAGAATTAGTGGTGGCACGCGAGATGCCTCGGCTGCGCTCGGCATGACGTTCCTTTGCCGCTCTCAACCTACCAATCTACCTCTGCCACCAACCCACCATTCCACAACCTCCTTTTATGACCCGCTCCCTCGTTCTCGCCGCTGCGCTGGCCCTGACGCTGCCTGCTGCCGCTCAGGCCCAGCCGCGCGCCCAGGATACGGCCGCCGTGCGCCAGAACTACGTCAAGCTCGACCGCCGCATTCGGATGCGCGACGGCGTGCAGCTGTACACCGTTATCTACGTGCCGCGCGATGCTTCTGCAGCTGCCCCCTACCCTATTGTGATGACGCGCACGCCTTACTCGGCCGGGCCGTACGGCGAAAACCACTACCGCGGCAACGGCCCGGGGCCCAGTAAAGAGCTGTCGGCTGAGAAGTACATTTTCGTGTACCAGGACGTGCGCGGGCGGTACTTAAGCGAGGGCCAGTTTGAGGAAATGACGCCGGCCCTGCCTTCGGGTGCGAAGGCTACAGGCAAAAACGCTACCGCCCACGACGAAAGCACTGACACGTTCGATACGATTGAGTGGCTGCTGAAAAACGTGCCGAACAACAACGGCCGCGTGGGCATGATGGGCATCAGCTACCCGGGCTTCTATGCTTCGGCGGCGCTGCCCAACGCCCACCCGGCCCTGAAAGCCGTGTCGCCCCAGGCCCCGGTAACGGATGAATTTATGGGCGACGATGCCCGGCACAAGGGCGCTTTTTTCTTGCTCGACAACTTCGATTTCACCAATGACTTCGACGTACCCCGGCCCCAGCCGGTAACGAAATACGAGCCGCTGTTCAACTTTTCGACCAAGGACGCCTACACGTTTTTCCTGGAGCTTGGCCCCCTCAAAAACGCCAACAGCTCCAAGTATTTCAACAACCGGGCGCGCATCTGGAACGAGTACATGCAGCACGAGAACTACGACGCCTACTGGCAAAGCCGCAACATCCGCACCGCCCTCACGGGCGTGAAGCCGGCCGTGCTGGTAGTCGGCGGCTGGTTTGATGCCGAAGATTTGTACGGCGCGCTGAACACCTACCAGGCCATCGAAAAGCAGAACCCTGGCGCTACTAACCGCCTCGTGATGGGCCCCTGGACCCACGGCGCCTGGGCCCGGGCCGACTGGAGCAAGTTTGGCCCGCTGAACTTCGGCTCGAACACGTCCGAATACTACCGCCAGGCGCTGGAAACGCCGTTTTTCAACTTCTACCTGAAAGACAAAGGCACCTTCGACCCGGCCGAAGCCACCGTTTTCAACACCGGCACCAACGAGTGGAAAACCTACCCGGCCTGGCCCCCGGTTCCTGCGGAAGCACGTACGCTGTATTTACAGGATGCCGGAAAGCTGGCCGTTACAGGTTCCGCAGAATCTGACTTTGCAAAGACGCTTAAAAATTCTGTTCCTAGCCTTGATATTACACCTGCGAAAGTCAAGTCCCAGGCACCGTTCACCCAATACACCTCCGACCTGGCCAACCCGGTGCCTTACACCGACGGCATTCGCGGGAGCCGCAACAACGAGTACGTGATGGAGGACCAGCGCTTCGCCAGCAAGCGTCCCGACGTGCTCACCTTCCGCGGCGAACTGCTGGCCCAGGCCCTCACCGTGGCTGGCCCGCTCACGGCTGACTTGTGGGTGAGCACCTCCGGCACCGATGCCGACTTCATCGTGAAAGTCATCGACGAGCAGCCCGACGGCACGCAGCGCCTCGTGCGCGCCGAGGTGATGCGCGGTCGCTTCCGCAACAGCTTTTCCAAGCCCGAGGCCTTCAAGCCCAACCAGCCCACCGAGGTCAAATACGAGCTACCCGACGTGCTCCACACCTTTGCCGTCGGCCACCGGCTGATGGTGCAGGTGCAAAGCACCTGGTTCCCACTAGTGGACCGCAACCCGCAAACCTTCGTGCCCATCGCCACGGCCGATGCCAAGGATTTTCAGAAAGCCACCATCAAAGTGTACCACGACGCCGGGCATGCGTCGGCCGTGCGGGTATCGGTGCTGCCGTAACGGGGAGTCTAGCGGGCAAAAAGGCCGTCATGCAGAGCGCAGCGAAGCATCTCGCGTGTTACCACTAATCTTTTCAACAATTGGATTACTACCACACGCGAGATGCTTCGCTGCGCTCTGCATGACGGCCTTTTCTCTTCCTACGCCACCAGCCCTTGCATGAACGCATCCGTAAAATCGGGCGTGAAATGCCGCACGTTGAATAAATAGTCGAATTCCGCGACTTCGTGGGTGGTGGTGAGGACCACGGCGTCCATACCAGCATTGTAGGCGGCCTCGGCGCCTTTGGGCACGTCTTCGAACACGAGGCACTCGGCGGGCGGCACGCCCAATAGCTCGGCGCAACGCAGGAACACTTCGGGGTTGGGCTTGCTTACGGTCACATCGTCGGCGCTCACGATGGCCTGGAAGTAGTGGCGGATATCCAGGTTATCGAGCACGAAGTCGATGTTGAACGGGATGGCCGCTGAACCGACGGCCATGCGAATACCCCGCTGCTGGGCCCGTTCCAGAAACTCGGGCAGGCCCGGCAGCAGCGCCAGCTGCGGCCGGAACTCCTCCTGGTAGCGCCGTTCTTTTTCCATCCCCAGCCGGTCCATTTCTTCGCCGCTGAACCGGTCGGGGCCAAAGAGGCGCACCAGCACCTCGCGGTTTTTGCCGTACATCTGCGGCTTCACCTCGTCCCAAGTGAAGCTACCGCCCAGCTCTTCGTTGAACAGCCGCTGCCAGGCGCGGGTGTGGTATTCCATGTCGTGCACCATTGTGCCGTTGAGGTCGAAAATAAAGGCTTGCATTAAGGCGATTGGGGGATGGCAAAGGAATGTAAAGAACGTCATGCAGAGCGCAGCGAAGCATCTCGCGTGCTCAAGTAATCCAATCGATTGGTTCACTATTGCACGCGAGATGCTTCGCTGCGCTCTGCATGACGTTCATTTCTGAGCGTTGAGCCCGTACTCACAAATACACCCGAAACGTGGTGCCCTGGCCGATTTCGCTTTCCACTTCCACCCGTCCGCCGTTGCCTTGCACAATGCGGTTCACCAAGTACAGCCCCACGCCCGTGCCTTCGGTGTGGTTGTGGAAGCGGCGGAACAGCTGAAACAGCTCTTGCTGGTGGCGCTGCACATCGAACCCCAAGCCGTTGTCTTCGATGAGCAGCAAGGGGGCGCCGGCTTCTTTCCAGAGCGACAGGTGAATGCGGGCCGTGCGGGCCGGGTCGGCGTATTTCAGCGAGTTGCCAATCAGGTTCAGCAGGACGGTGCGCAGGTTGGCGCGCGAGTAGCGGATGGTGGGCGCGGCCGCAAAATCGGTGGTGATGCGGGCGCGGGCGGCCAGCACCTGGGGCTGCAGGGCCTGCAGCACCTCCTGGGTCAGTTCGGCCAGGTCTACGGTTTCGAGGGACGTGGCATCCGCCTTCTGTACCTGGCCCACGGCGGCCAGGTCGTCGACGGTGGTGCCGAGCTGGCGCAGGGCTTCGTCGACCATGGGCAGCAGCAGCTCGCCCTCGGCGGGGTCGGCAAAGGCCACGGTGCGGCGCAGCTCATCGAGCAGGCCCAGCAGGTTGTTGATGGGCTGCTTGAGGTCGTGGCTGGCCGCGTACACGAAGTTGTCGAGGTCGGCATTGGTGCGGGTGAGGTGGCGGTTGCTGAGGTCGAGGGCGGCGTTGGCGGTGAGCAGGTGCTCGTTGGCCTCGGCCACCTGCTGGCGGCTGAGCACCTGGTCGGTGGCATCGACCACGAAGGCCAGCAGGCTGCGCCGCTGGTCGGGCGCGGCAGGCAGCAGCTGGTAGGTGAAGTCGAGGTAGCGCCGCTCGGTCTGGCCCGTGGCGGGGTTGTACAGCTCGGTGGGGGTTTCGAGCCTTACCAACGGCTCGCCGGAGGCAAACACCTCACCGAGCAGCTTGATGAAGCCCTGCGACATCGCCTCGGGCAGCACCTCGGCGGCGGCCATTCCCACGCGCGCCCGCCCGCCGGCCAGGGCCTGGTAGCGGGCATTGAAAAACGCAAGCCGATGGGTGGGGCCTTCGAGGGTGGCCACGGCGGCGGGCACCTGCTCCAGAATCTGTTGCAGGGCCTGCTGCTGGTGGCGCAGGTGCTCGCGCTGCTGCTGGGTTTCGGCCAGCGCATTGCTGAGCTCGACGGTGCGCTGCGACACGCGCAGCTCCAGTTGGGTGTTCAGCTCGCGCACGGCCAGCTGGGCATGCACGAGCTGGTCGTTATTGGCCCGCGCATCCTCGTTGGCCGCGAGCAGCTCCTCGTTGGCAACGGCCAGCTCTTCGTTGAGGGCATTGGTTTGGCGCTCCTTCCCTTCTACCTGCTGGCGGGCCAGCACCTGCTCGGTTACCTCGGTGGCCACGTCAATCACGCCGCTCACCCGCCCCTGCCCGTCGAAGAGCGGCTGGTACACAAAGTTGTAGTACGTGGTTTGGACGGCACCATTGCGCCACATCGTGGCGGGCACTTCGGTGCCTACGTGCGCCACGCCCGAAGCCATCACCCCCAACATCAGCTCATCGAACCCCTGCCCCTGCAACTCGGGCAAGGCATCCAGGAGTGGGCAGTTCAGCACCTCGGCCGGTGGCCGGCCCCAGAAGGCCGCCATGCGCTCGTTCACCAGCGTGATGCGCAGTTCGGGCCCCTCGAACACGCCAATGGCCACGGGGGCCTGGTCGAGCAGGTTGCGCAGGGCGGCACGCTCGCGCTCGGCAGTGGCGCGGGCGGCCTGGTCGCGGGCCTGGCTTTCGCGCAGGGCCACTTCCATGGGGCTGCGCTGCTCCTGGTTCGAATCGGTGAAACAGACCAGCAAGCCATTGCCCACGCGGCGGGCGGCCATGCGGTAGTAGCCATCGAAGCCGTCGAGTTGGTAGCCAAACTCGCGCTGGCCCGGCTCGTTGCGCTCGTACACGGTGCAGTAAAATTCGAGAATGCCAATGCTTTCGGTGCCGGGGGCTACTTCCAGGTGGGTGCAGCCGGGCCGGGCCGGCAGCCGAAGCATGCGCTGCGCCGCTTCGCTAAGCAGCTCGAACCGGAAGTCGGCAATGCGGCCCCTGGCCCCGGGAACGGGCGTAAATAGCACCAGGGCGCTAAGCGACGTGGCAAAAACCCCGGCCAGCAGGTCTTCGGCCGGAAAGTTCGCCAACAGCTCGGCAGGGAAAACAGTAGCGGAAGCAGCAGAGTCGAGCATCATGGAAGCATAGCGGACCCTAACCTACGGCCAGGATAAGCGAGGGTTAGCCTGGCTGCCGCCCCACGCCGACAACCGCGCCCCCACCGCACAAAAAAGCCCTATCAATTCGACTTGTCCTTACCCAAAACGGCGGTTGTTGCTCCGGTCCGACCGCCCTAGGCGGTCCGACCGGTTGTTGGCGGAGCGAAACCGGGGGTTCTTCAACCGGTCGGACCGCCTAGGGCGGTCGGACCGGACCAGCCAAGTGCCGCCAGCAGGCAGGCAAAGCGTTTTGGGTAAGGACAAGTCAATTCGATAGGGCTTTTGGAGTCCGGCCTCGTGGCCCGCAGCGCAGTTTCCAGGTCAGGGCACCGTAGCGCGAACTTTCCAGTTTGCGTCTCCGTGCCGCTACAGCCAGCCAAGCGGCGCGGGGACGCGAACCGGAAAGTTCGCGCTACGGGTACCCCCACGAAACCGCGCTAGTAGGCATCCTTGAGGTAGCCGAAGCGGCGCCACTCGGCGGCGTAGGCATCAGGGAAGTTGGTTTTGACGTGCTGACGGAGCGCCCGCAGCATTTTGCGCAGGGGCTCTTCGAGCTGGTTTTTGGTGCCGGCGGTGGTCGAGGTGTCGCTGCGGGCGGCGCTGGACGTCGCGACCAGGGGCTTGTACTCGTCGAGAATGTTTTTCCAGTAGGCAGTGCCGTACTTGCCTTGGTCGTAGCCCGACGTTTTGAGGGCGGCCACCAGCTTGGCCAGGTCCTCGGCGCGGGCGGGGCGGGCGGGGCGCAGCTGCCCATCGGGGTCCAGGCCAAAGGTGCTGTAGTAGGCTTTGGCTTTTTTCTTCGTTTCGTAGGTTTCCAGGAGGAAGTTGCGCACGAATTTCAGGCTGCGCTCCACCTGCCCGTCCAGCTCGGCCAGGCGCTGGGCGGCGGGGCTCAGGTCGTCGCCGGCCGTGTCGGCGGTTTTCACGCTGGCCTTGAAGCTGGTGGCCGCCGTGCGCAATTGCGCCTTGCTGCACCAGAGCAGCGGCAGCAGCGGCGAGGCATCCCAGGCATCGGCAGCGGCCAGGGCCAGCGTGGCCAGCTCCAGCTCGCCGGCGGGAATCACGTCCTTGGTTTTCGCCTGTTTAGGCGTTGGAATGGTGTCGGGTCCGGTGGCAGATGGGGACATATAAAAAGTTGGGGGAAAGGGTTGAGAAAAGGTTGAATAGGAGCCTCAAGGTATTCATTTTTCTCAATACGCTTAAGGCCTTTTGCCTCGCGCCGTCGCCGGGCTCCCTGCCGGGCGGGTTTAGTTTCCCGGAGGCCAGCAGGGGGCCCTGCCGGGGTGGTTTGATTTTCCGGCAGGCGGCAGGGGTCCCTGCTGGGGTAGTTGGGTTTTCCGGAAGCTAACAGGGGTTCCTGCCGGGGTGGTTTGAGTTGGCGGAGGGTGGCAGGGATTCCTGCTGCACGAAGCCCCAGCGGGGCGCCCCCCGTTTAACGGATGTCGCCCCGCTGGGGCTCGCAACAGTTCGTGGTTACGCCTACTACCAATGTGCCGCCCCGCCAGGGAGTTTACGAAACGCATTGCCTCGGCGAGTTTCGTTAACGTTGGTTCGTAGACGGGTTTCGTAAACTCCCCCGGTCCTGCAGTAGCTCGCGGGCCATCTGGTAGCAGGCTGCTGCGGGTGTTTAGGGAAAGGAGGATTAGTTAGCCGACTGCGTAGATTTCGGCCATGGCTATTGGCATCCGTTTCTACGAAGTATGCTTTTTCGACGCGCCTACGCCGGCTCAAATCCTTGCTGCTTTACCAGCACTAACAGGCCTTTCGATGGGGGTAGCGGCACAGGAAGAAGGGTACATTGAGTTATTTCATCCGGTGAGGCCCAGTTGGACCATTGAACTCGATTGCTCCACTGACCGATTGGCAAATCTGAAACGCATGATGGAAGCGGTACCGGGGCTGCCCATCCCGCCGTTTCCCAGTTATCCGCACAGCATCCGTTTGTCGCTGAACCCACGTCCGGCTCCCCGCTGCTATCAGTATTTAGAAACCGCTCTTCTGGTCGTTTTACAGCGTTTCGGCGGGCAATTAGAGCGCATACACCCGCTTCCTGACTGGGCGGGCACGAAGTGGGCTGACATGCCGCCCATGGGCTTCTGGGAAAGTGTTAAAGACCGCTGGAAATAAGGCCCTTTTCGTTCACGATAACGGGTCCAAAGGCAAACGCATTCCGTTCCTCAAACGGAGCGCACCCTTGCGCTTCTTTTCGCCCTGCTACCTTGGTTGTATGAAGCGAATCGCCGCCTGTCTGCTCCTGGGGCCTGGCCTAACCAACTGCGCGGAGTCGGTCCCCGTCCCAACGCCGTCGCTGGTGGGCAAGTGGGAGCAGTTAACGGTGCACCAGGTCTTTCATGACCGAAGAATCGGGCTACCCGGCACTGACGAATGGGTCAAGAATGACCCCGGCAGCCTCTGGCTGGAGTTTACCGCCAACGGCTCCCTCACCCTTGTGCACAACGGCGTGGCGACGCCCACCGCAACCACTTATGCTTATCAGGCGGGATAAATAACCTTTCGCGGATTTCCCCTCGGCGAAACCGTCCACCCGGTCGTGGAGCTGAGCGCCCACCGCTTGCTCTACCACACCCATAGCGAAGGGAGCACCGGAACAGAAGATGTCACATTTAGTTACCAGCGGTAGCGGCGAGCGGCCCTAGCCCGCTCACAAAAAAGGCCCAAATAGAGCACGGAGAGCACAGCGGCCTCCCCGCTGCTACCCGCAGGCCTTGTTGAACCCGCCCAACTGGGACAGACCAGGGCCGCGACCACCCGGGCTGGAACCTTGAATAGACGAATCAGAAAGACCTGCCTCTCGCGCAATGAAAAGCCTCCTAAGTTGCCTGTTATTTTTCAATGTCCTGTGTTTCCTGCTGTTCGCGTTGGATAAGCGGAAAGCCCAACGCAACCAGCGGCGCATTGCCGAAAAAACGCTGCACCTGGCCACGCTGCCGGGCGCGGCGCCGGGCGCGTGGGCGGCGATGTTGCTGCTGCACCATAAAAACCGCAAAGCCGCTTTCTGGGGCATTACCCTGGGGCTAACGCTGCTGCAAGGGGCCGTGCTCTATTTTGCGTGGCCCTATTTGCGGGCGCAGCTGTAGCCGCGTAAAACGGCGGCCGGCGCGCAGCTTCGGCCCCTCGGTGCGCCCGCCGGCTGGCCACGCCCAAGCCTTTCGCGCCGACGCCAATAAGAACAATGTGTCGGTCCGTTCAAAATGAGGAGCGTTATTGCTCCCCTTACTGAAAGCCCCAGCCGTGGTTTCAGTAGATTGCGCTAAGCAGGACCAAGCCGAAGCCACGCGCATAGTACGCCAACACCACGACCACAGGGGGGATGCGATTGACCCACTCATTATCTTCGTAGCGGTCGATAATCCGCGGGGAATAGCGGCGGCAATACCAGCCGGTGCCGCTGTAGAGGCCCCCGGCGCTCGCGAAAAATACGACCGGGTGCTTATCCAGTGCCCACCCGGTTAGGAGCAGGCGTTCCAGTACCATGCCCAGCGCAAGCGCATTTAACAAGAGGCACCCGGCAACCGGGCCGTACGCGCCCAAGGCAGCCACGCCCCAGTACCGGCCCGTCTTCGCGCCGTGGGTATGGCATTTGTAGTAAATGAGTATGGGCTAAAAGTCCATAGGTTTAAAGGCGAATGAAATTCGGCTATTCCGGCTAAAGTCGGTGAGGGCGGCAGGCTACTCGGGGATGAAGTTCTCGTTGCCGTTGGGTTGCTCGTTGTGGTGGTTCAACTACGCTTCTAACACCTCTTCCGTAATGCTGCCCATCCTTCACGCCCCGTAGCCAATGCCCCAGCAGTGCCCGCCCCAGTAGCGGCGCTTCAATTCGGGGAATTCCTGCAACAGCCGCTGGGCACTGCGCCCTTTTAAGCGCCGCACCAAGTCGCTCTTGCTGAGCGCTGGCAGATACGATACGTGCAAATGAATGTGGTCCTTGCGGACAACGCCTTTGAGGACCTGCACGTCTTGCGCGTTGCGCGTTTGCCGCAACAAGTCGCGGCAGCGGAGCTGCACCTCGCCCGTCAGCACCTGGTAGCGGTGCTTCGTGCTCCACACCAGATGGACTTGTAACTGCTGAACCGAATGACTGCCGGAGCGCGGGGGCTTTATGCCACAAAGCTACCCCACGCCTGAAATTGAGTAGCAACTAAAGTCTTGCCCTAAAGGGCATCGCTTTAATTAGCGCACCTGAAAAGTAAAGAGGGCAAGAAAGTACACCTAACAGTGGCACAGCAATAACCTGCGCTCACGAAAACGGTGATAAGGGGAACAAAATCTGTTTGATATAAGGAACAGTAATTCAGTTCTCTAAAACTGACAACTTAAAACCGGACGCTGAATGCGGCCCCCTCGCCCGGCACGCTCGCCACCGAAATTTTTCCGCCCAAGGTTTCAATCTGGTTTTTGGTCATGAACAAGCCGACGCCCCGGCTGTCGAACCCGGCGTGAAACACCTTGTGGAGCTTGAACACCTGCCCGCCGTACTTGGCCAGGTCGATGCCCAGGCCGTTGTCCTGCACCGTTAAGACCAGTTGCCCGTCGTCGAGGTGCGTGCTGACTTTGATGACGGGCCGACGCGTCGGGTGCGTGTATTTCAGGGCGTTGCTGACCAGGTTGTACAGAATGCTGTCCAGGTAAATCTTCGGGTAGTGGATAACGGGCACCCGCAAGTCCTGCTCGATGACGGCCTTTTTTTCGGCCATCTGCACCCCCAGGGCAACGGTGATGGTGGCCAGCAGGCGGGCCACTTCGCAGTCCTCGAAGGGGATTTCCTTGTTGAGCCGGACTTGCAGCACCTGCATCAGCTCCCCCAGGGTTGCCTGCAGGTTGCTGCTGGCCTGGTTCAGCATTTGGTACACCTTGTTGTCGCCGATGTCCGGCACCGATTTGGGCAGCAGGCCCAGCAAGGCCTGCAGGTTGCCGGCCGGGCCGCGCAGGTTGTGGGCCACGATGTTGTTGAACTCTTCCAGCTGCCCCAGCTTGCTTTCCAGCTCCACCGCCCCAATGTGCAGGGCTTCGTTGTTTCGCTCCAGCGCCCCTATCAGGTGCTTGGTCTGGGTGATGTCCACTATCTGGGAAATAAAAAACTGGGGCACGTCGTCCGTTCCCCACACCAGCGACACCGTCAATAGCGCCCACACGAACTGGCCGTTTTTGTGGATGTATCGTTTCTCCAGCTTATAAGTGTTGATTTCCTTGGCCAGCATTTGGCGCACGTAGCCCAGGTCCACTTCCAAATCGTCGGGGTGCGTGATGTCCTGAAAAGTGAGTTTCAGGAACTCGGCTCGGGAGTAGCCCAGCAGCTGGCACAAGGCCGGGTTGACGTCGGCCCAGCCCCCGGTGGGGGTCACGAAGGCGATGCCGATGCCGGAAAAATGAAACGCGCTGGAAAAGGTGCTTTCGCTGAGCCGGAGCATCTCCTGGAACACCTTCTGCGCATGAATATCTTCATGCGTGCCCACCAGGCGCAGGGCCGCGCCGGTGGCCGACCGCTGGGTGACCATGCCGGCAGTTCCTATCCATTTGTAGTTGCCGTCTTTACACCGCATGCGATACTCCGTCCGATAGGGTGGGGTTTCGCCGGCCATGTGCCGCTCAACCTCCCGCAACATCGGGTCTTTGTCGTCGGGGTGGACCCGCTTGTGCCACTCTGCGAAGTCCGATTCGATTTCCGAGTCGGCGTACCCCAGCATCTCCTTCCATCTTTTGGAGAAGAAAACTTTGTTGCCCGCCACATCCCAGTCCCAAACGCCCAGCTGGCCGCTGGCCAGGGCAAACTGCTGGCGCTCCTCGCTCTGCTGCAGCTCGGCGGTCAGCGTCTCGAAGCGCTGCTGCAGGAGGGCTTCGACCTGCGCGGGCGTTTGGAGCGCCAGCAGTTTGGGCAGTACCCGGAACAAGGCAATGACGGTGGCCCAGGAGACCACGGCTGTCACGAGCAGGAGCAGCGCGCTCACACGGTAAGCCGGCAGCCAAAACATCACGCTGTCGGCCAGGTGCGTGAGGCCGCAGGCAAAGATGAAGGCGATAAACAGCCAGAACAGGCCAGTGAAAGGCAACTCCCTCTTCCGCTTGTGCAAAAAGTAGTAGAGTATGCCCGGAATGGCAAAGTAGGCCAGCCAGATAGCCAGGCTTGATAGGATATACAGCCAGCCGTGGAAAGGCGTCCACTGGCCGCAGACCCAACGGGCCGGAAAGCCAGTGGGACTGAACAAGTCCCTCAGAAAATCAGCAAAAGAACTTATTAGAGCTATTTCCGAATTTGTGTACATTTCCTAAAAATCGTTAAAAGCTGAGCCGTGGAAGGTACAACCTAATGTATGTCAATTTGAAAAAAACGCTCTGAGAATAGGCGATGGCAATAAAAATCCCGTCAAAGCTGACCACGCGAACCCCGCCTTGCCGGTCACCTGTAGTAGGGTAATATTGCCATTTCGTTCGCTCCATTTCATCTCTTCTATTATAGGACGATGGCAAATCAAACGGATTGGATGGGCATTGCCCAACGCCTACTGGCCCTGGCGCAAGCGGGCCTGGCTTATACCCCTAATGCCTGCGATGCGGAACGCTACGAAGAGGTGCGGGCCCTGGGCCTGATGGCCGGCCTCAGCGGCGAACCGGTGGCGCAGCTCCACGCCCTGTTTGCGGGCGAAACCGGGTACCCCACCCCCAAAGTAGACATCCGCGCCGTGCTGTTTCGCGGCACCGACGAAGTGCTCCTCGTGCAGGAGAAAATGGACGGCAACCGCTGGTCGTTGCCCGGGGGCTGGGCCGACGTGGGCTACACACCCTTTGAAGTCGCGGTCAAAGAAGTCGGCGAGGAAACCGGCTTGGCCACGGAAGCTGTCCGGTTGCTGGCCCTGCTGGACAAAAGACAGCACGCGCACCCGCCGCAGCCGTGGTACGTGTACAAAGCCTTTGTGCTCTGCCGCGTGGTCGGCGGCGAACTGCAAGCCGACACGACGGAAACGGCGGGCGTACGCTGGGTGCACCGCACGGAATTGCCCGCGCTGGCCCTCTCCACGGACCGGGTAACGCGGGCGCAATTGGAGCGCCTTTTCGCCTTTGCACACGAACCGGACCTGCCCACTTGGTGCGATTAACGCCCGCCTGCTACCCCAACAGGAGTATATTGAAGGTTACGCTAACGGTGTTCAAATGAGGTGTAAGCCCAGTTACATACGGCAAATATTCACCTACGCTTTCTGGATTTGTGGTAGCAACAGCCGCTTCGTGAGCCTTAACGCACGGTGTTTCCCGTCTTCGAAGAGGACTCACAATAAACCAAAACGCCCCCGCCGCTACTGGAGCGACGGGGGCGTTTTGGTTTCTCAAGCGCCTGCAGCGGCTATTGCTTCAGCTCGTCGCCAATCACGGCTACAGCTTCGGCCAGGGCAGCATCCTTGCGCAGGGGCTTCAGGAAGCGGGCGGTGCGGCGGGCAGCCGAAGAGTCGGCGGCGGGGCGGATGTCAGCGGGCACGGCGCTCACGTCCAGGCCCGGCAGGGCGTTCTGGGCGGCGGTGCGCTGCTTGTTCTGGTCGCGGAATGTCTGCTGCTGGGTGCGGTAGGCCGCCAGGTTCAGCGAGAGGTTGGTGAGCTTGCGCTGGGCGGTGGCGCGCTGGGCGGCATCGGTGATGAGGCGGAAGCCAGGGCTGGCGGCTACACGGGCAGCGCTGGCGGCGCGCAGGGCGTCGAGGCTCGTGGGCAGCGTGTTGGTGGGCTGGTACTTGGCCGGCGCAATCTCATCCCAGGGCAGCGGGTACTCCGATTCCTGCTCGCCCTTGGCGTAGGAGCTTAGGGCATCGGGCAGGGTAATGTCGGGCACCACGCCTTTAAACTGGGTCGAGCCCCCGTTCACGCGGTAGAATTTCTGGATGGTGAGCTTAAGCGAACCCAGCGGCTTGATGGCCGCCACCTCGGGCGAGCTCACGGCGTTGTCGAGGTCGAGTACCTGCTGCACGGTGCCCTTGCCGTAGGTGGTGCTGCCGACGATGATGGCGCGGCGGTAGTCCTGCAGCGCAGCGGCCAGAATCTCGGAAGCCGAAGCACTGTATTTGTCCACCATCACCACCAGCGGGCCGCCGTACTGCACGGCGGGGTCGAGGTCGGCCAGCGGTTTGGCGGCGTTGCGGGCTTCTCTTACCTGCACGATGGGGCCGGTCGGGATAAACAGACCGCCCATTTTCACGGCATCGCCAAGCGAGCCGCCACCGTTCTGGCGCAAGTCGAGCACCACGCCGGCTACATTTTCCTTGGCGAACTTGGCCAATTCCTTCTGCACGTCGTCGGCCGAGCTGCGGCCGCCCTTGCCGCTGAAGTCGGCGTAGAAGCTGGGCAGGCGCAGGTAGCCGTAGGTGCGGCCGGCCTGCTTCACGAGGGCCGACTGGGCGTAGGTTTCTTCAATTACCACTACATCGCGGATGATGGGAATGACCTGCGTGGCGCCATCGGGCTTGCGCACCGTGAGGCGCACTTCCGTGCCCTTGGGGCCCCGAATGAGCTTCACGGCCTTGTCGAAGCGCATGCCTTCCACGCTCACGGGCTCGGCCGCGCCCTGGGCCACGCGCAGAATCACGTCGCCCACTTTCAGCTCACCCTGCCGGAACGAGGCCGAGCCGGGCACAATGTCAGTCACCTTGAGGTGGCCTTCGTCTTCAATCAACTGGGCACCGGTGCCTTCGAGGCGGCCGCTCATCGTGATGTCGAAGTTTTCGCGAACAATGGGCGCGAAGTAATCGGTGTGCGGGTCGTAGGTGTTGGCAATGACGTTGGCAAAGGCCGCGAGGCGGTCGTTGGCATCGTTTTGCAGCATGTCGGCGAAAGCTTCGTTGTAGTATTTCAGCACGCGCTTGCGGGCCTCGGCTTCGAGCTGGGCGGGGGTGCGCGCGGCTGTGGAGGTGGTAGTGGCCGAAGCGCCGACTTTGGCGGCGGCCAGCGGCTTGTCCTTCTTCTTGGCCTCCTCGTCCATCAGCTCCGAGAGGCGGGCCATGGTCTGGTACTTCAGCATTTTGCGCCACTGCTCGCGCTGCTCGGCGGCGTTGGCGGCGTAAGTAGCCTTGGTGGGGTCGGTTTCCCAGGTTTCAGCCACGGTGAAGTCGAAGGGCTTGGCCAGCACCTCGCGGTACAGGGCCTGCAGCTCCAGGGTGCGCTTGCTGATGAGTTGGCTGGTGGCGTCCAGAAACTCGTGGGTGCCGCCGCGCAGCTCGTCGTCAATCTGGGTTTTGAACGGGCCGAGCTGGGCCACTTCCGGGGCCAGCAGAAACTGCTTGTTGCCGTCCACGCGCTTCAGATACAAGTCGAATACGCGCTGCGAGAACTGGTCGTCAAGCTTCTCGGGCTGGTAGTGCAGCTGGTTGAGGCCGCTGAGCATGATGCCCAGCACCACCTGGTCGCGCGTGGGCGTGCCCTGGTATACAGAATAAGACGCCAGCCCCAGCAGGGCCAGCACGGAAGTGGAATACAATCCGAGCTTAAATCGGGAAAAAGCCATATGCAACGAGTATTGAGAGGAGAAGCAAGGTAGCACCGGCACTGTCGGCCAAGGGCATCTGGTGTCAGCTACCTAACCAGAATCGCACCAGTAATTGCTCCCATAGTCGAAAAATAAAGGCCAAAGGTTGCGAGAATGGCCTGTCAGGTCGAGCATAAGCGTCATGCCGAGCGCAGCCAAGGCATCTGGTGTGCAGCGGTAATCCAATCCATTGAGTTATGACCACACGCGAGATGCTTCGGCTGCGCTCGGCCTGAGCGTCGACCGCCTCCCCATAATCACCCCACGTAATCACCCCGCCCCTTACCTTGCGCTATGCCCTACCCTGCCCCTTTCCGCCCACTGTGGGCGCTGCTGTTGCCCCTGCTGTGGCTGGGGGCCTGCCAGCCCGGTACCAAATCGAAACCCGATTCAGCCGCATTCATTGTTCGGCACCCAAAGTGGGCCCGGCACGCCTCCATCTACCAGGTGAATGTGCGGCAGTACACCCCGCAGGGCACCTTGCGGGCCGCCGAGGTCGACCTACCGCGCCTCCAAGCAATGGGCGTGGGCATCCTCTGGCTGATGCCCATTAACCCCATCGGCCGCAGCCACCGCAAGGGCACGCTGGGTAGCGCTTACTCGGTGCGCGACTACCGCGCCGTGAACCCCGAGTTGGGCACGCTGGCCGATTTGCAGCACTATGTGGCCACCGCCCACCAACTGGGAATGCACGTTATTCTGGACTGGGTCGCCAACCACACGGCCTGGGACAGTAACCTTACCACCGAGCACCCCGACTGGTTTACCCGCGACGCGAAAGGCAACTTCCGCCCGCCCGTAGCCGACTGGCAGGACGTCATCGACCTCGACTATACCAAGCCCGCCCTGCGCCGCTACATGACCGAAAGCATGGCCTACTGGGTACGCACCGCGGGCCTCGACGGCTTCCGCTGCGACGTGGCCGGGCTGGTGCCCACCGATTTCTGGAACACCACACGGGCCGAGTTGGAAAAAATAAAACCGGTGTTCATGCTGGCCGAATGGGACGAGCTATTCCCGCCAACCTTCATCTCGAAGCAGGAATTTGACCCCCACACCCGCCTGCTCGAAAAGGCCTTTGATGCCGCCTACGCCCTGCGCCTGCACGGCCTGCTCGACAGCCTGGGCCGCCAGCAGAAGCCCACCGCCGAGCTCGCCCACTACCGGGCCGCCGAGCGCAAGCTGTACCCTGCCGGCACCAACCTGATGACCTTTACCAGCACCCACGACATCAACGCCTGGGACGGCAGCGAATACGAGCGCCTCGGCCAAAATGCCCTGCCCGAAGCCGTGCTCACCACCCTTTGGCCCGGCATTCCGATGCTCTACAACGGCCAGGAAGCGGCCATGCAGCGCCGCCTGCGCTTCTTCGACAAGGACACTATTCCCTGGAACGGCTACCCGCTGCAAGACTTCTACACCAAGCTGTTGCAGCTGAAGAAGCAGCACCCGGCGCTGGCAAATTTTGACGCAGAGGCAGCATTTCGGCTGCTGCCCAGCCCGCCGCAAACGGTTGCTTTCGAACGACGCAAAGGCTCCGCCGCCGTGGTCGTGATGGTGAATTTGAGCGACAAGCCGCAGCAACTTCCGCCGCTGGAAAACGCGGCCGCGTATCGGGCCCTATTCTCCACTTCCGACGGCCCCCGGGCTGCCACCACAGTTACCTTAGCGCCGCACGGCTTCCAAGTCTGGGAACAGTCCGGCAGGCAGTGAGCAACTACGTAGGCAGCCCGGACGAAGCGTTGCCACCGGCCCACGCAGTAAGCAGCCGGGCCCTTATTGCCCACTGCTATTCAGGGTTTGGGGCACTCGACCGTACCGCCGGGCTGAATGGGGTGGCAGCACCCGAGGCAACCATTTCCGCCCGCCCAGTATCATTTCCCCATTCACAACTTTCCTTCCATGAAACGTTTCCTCTGCAGTACCCTACTCCTACTGCCCGTACTGGCCCAGGCGCAAACCGAAAATTTTATAGTGAAAGGCACTGTGGGTGCCCCGGCCGGCGTCACGAAAGCGTACTTGGGCCATGCGGCCAATCAAAAATGGGTGACAGACTCAGTAGCTGTAACCAACGGCCATTTCGAATTCCGGGGTACCCTCCTCGAGCCGGTGCGGGCTTCTATCGCATTCAGCCACAACGGCCAATCCGAACGGAAATCGCAGGATTTGAGAAGGGAGGTGTTTTACCTGGAAAACGGCACCGTGGAGGTGGTAACGCCCGATTCGGCCACCAAAGCCACTGTCCGCGGCACGCCCCTCAACGATGATTATGCCCGGTTGCGCGGTTTGCATAATCAGCTGGGCGACCGGGCCAACGGCCTGAAAAAGCAGTCGCTGGCCCAGCCCGAGGCGACCCGGAACTCTCCCGCTTACCAGAAGCAGCTGGCAGATAGGCTCACCGCCCTTGCGGCCGAACAGGAGAAAGTAGATACCGATTACGTGAAGGCGCATCCCGATTCACACCTCAGCTTGTTCATCTTGTTTGATATGCTGTCGGAGAACCCCGATGCCAGGCTTTCTGCTACCCTCTACCAAGGCCTGAGCGCCAAGGCCCGCAGTACGCCACGGGGGCAGCGCGTCGCGGCACGAATCAAGGACCTGCAGCAAGTAGCCGTGGGCACCATGGGTCCCGATTTCACGCAGAACAACCCCAAAAACGTGCCCGTGACGCTGAGCAGCCTGCGCGGCCAGTACGTGCTCATTGATTTCTGGGCCAGCTGGTGCGGTCCCTGCCGTGCCGAAAATCCCAACGTAGTGAAGGCCTACAATACCTTTAAGAACAAAGGCTTTACTATCCTCGGCGTGTCGCTCGACAGTAAAAGCAGCCGCGCAGCCTGGCTTCGCGCCATCGAGAAAGACGGCCTGACCTGGACGCAGGTATCGGACCTGAACTCCTTCGACAACGCGGCCGCCAAGGCCTACCACGTGCAGGGTGTGCCGCAGAACTACCTGCTCGACCCGCAGGGCAAGATTGTGGCCGTTAACCTGCGCGGAGATGAGCTGCAAAGCACGCTCAGCAAGCTGCTAAACAGGGCCAACTAACCCTTTCCGGCAATTAGCTACGCCGCAAATCGGAGTCCTTCCACTTGGGAAGCGGCATTGGTTTGCGGCGTTTTTTGTACAGTTAAGTGAAGCGCGCATGTTAGGCCAAGCACCGCGAATTATGGCCGTTTACTTTTGCCTGACGACTTACCAGCTCAACTTCTTATGGCCGACGTTTTCGCCCAACAATATGCCCTTGTAGCCAGCGCCCGCAGTGTCCTACTGGATTATTGCGCCACTTTGGCTCCGGAGCACTTCGCCGCGCCCGTGGCCGCAATGAACAACGGCAGCATCCGCGACCTGCTGGTGCACGGGGCCGGCTGCTACTGCCACTGGTTGGGGCAGGTTGGGCTGGGCCAAACGGCTACGCTGCCGCAGCCAGAAATGGTATCGGATGTGGCTACCCTGCGCGCCGTTTTCGCGGGCGTGGATGCATTGGTGGCCGACTTTCGCCAGCACTATGCCGCCGAGTGGCTAACGCCGAGACTGTTCGTTCTGCCGCGCCAGCCGCAGCCGCACGAGCTCACGCCGCTGCAGCTGTACACGCACACCGTCACGCACGAATTTCACCACAAAGGGCAGGTACTGAGCATGAGCCGCCTGCTGGGCTACGTGCCAGTCGATACCGACATCATCCGCACCTAGAGTCTGCCTGGCGCCCCGAACAACCGCCCGAAACTCCGGGTAGTGGCTGCTCAACATCACGCTTAGAGCAGTTTCGTGGTCAGTGTACAGGTTGAACGATGTAGGGGCGGGGTCTTACCCAATAGGGCCTGCCCCCGCCCATCGTTGAACGATTCAAGATTGGGCCGTTCAACGATGGACGGGGTCTGCCCTACCGGGTACGACCCCGCCCCTACATCGTTCTGGCGTTGCCCCGGCGGCAACGGCCACCCGGGCCAGCGCGTAGCGGGATACTCTACCTCGCCTCATATGTCCGACCACCCGCTTGCCAACCGCTTTACCGTGGCCCACCCCGAGTGGGCGGCCCACGCCATCATTTACGAAGTCAACGTTCGCAACTTCACACCCGAAGGCACTTTCCGGGCTTTTGAGGCGCATTTGCCGCGCCTGGCCGCAATGGGTATCGGCATTGTGTGGCTAATGCCAGTGCACCCCATTGGTGAGCTCGGGCGCAAGGGTTCGCTGGGCTCGCCCTATGCGGTGCGCGACTACTTCGCCGTGAACCCGGAATTCGGCACGCTCGCCGACCTGCGCCAGCTCGTGCAGGCGGCCCATGCGCTGGGCCTGCGGGTGCTGCTCGATTGGGTGGCCAACCACACCAGCCGCGACAATGCCCTTATCTCTGAGCACCCCGACTGGTACCAGCACGATGCCGCCGGCCAGCTGGTGCCGCCCGTGGCTGACTGGACCGACGTGGTGGCGTTAGATTACGACAACCGCGAAATGCGCCAGTACATGACCGAAGCTCTGGCCTGGTGGCTGCGGGAAACCGACATCGACGGCTACCGCTGCGACGTGGCCGGCCTCGTGCCCACCGATTTCTGGAACGAAGTACGGCCCGCGCTCGACGCCATTAAGCCGGTATTTATGCTGGCTGAGTGGGACGAGCTTTACCCGTCGGGCGGGCTGAGCTGGGAGGAGTTCGACTCCGACACGCGGCTGCTCGAACGGGCCTTCAACATGAGCTTTGGCCTGCGCCTGCATTACCTGCTCGACCGCATCGGCGAGGGCCGCGCTACGCTGGCCGAAATCGACGATTACCTGGCCGCCGAGCGCGACAAATACCCCCCCAGCGTGTACCTGATGCACTTTACCAGCAACCACGACGTGAACAGCTGGGACGGCACCGAGTACGAACGCCTGGGCCCGTTGGCGCTGCCCTTCGCCGTACTCACGGCCCTGCTGCCGGGCATGCCGATGCTTTATTCAGGCCAGGAAGCGGGCCTCAAACGCCGGCTGGAATTCTTCGACCGCGATACCATCGACTGGCGCGGCTACCCCTTGCAGGACTTTTACACCCGCCTTTTTCAGCTGAAGAAAAGCCACCCGGCCCTGCGCAACGGCGACCCCAACAGCGAGTTCGAGCGTCTGTCCGCTCCGGCCGAGGTCTACGCCTTCACCCGGGCCAAAGATGGCATGACTGTGCTGTGCGCCGTGAACGTAACCGGCGAAGCCCGAAAGCTGCCGGCCAGGGCCGGCCAGTGGCGCGATGTGTTCAGCAACGAAACACTAACACTGGGTACCAGCCAGCAACTCGAAGTGCCCGCTCACGGCTGGCGGGTGCTGGTAGCCGAGCCCGCTGCTGGCTAACCTTCGGAGACGATTTTCGGTTAGTGAAACTCATTTCTTGAATCTTCAACTTGCTATGCAAACCCGTGAACTCGGCCGCTCCGGCCTGCAAATCTCGCCCCTTATGCTGGGCGGTAACGTCTTCGGCTGGACGATTGACGAAGCCACTTCCTTCGCCGTGCTCGACGCCTTCGTGGCCAACGGCGGCAATGCCATCGATACCGCCGACGGCTACTCGGTGTGGGTGCCCGGCCACGTCGGCGGCGAGTCCGAAACCATTATTGGCAAGTGGCTGCAGCGGCGCGGCCGGCGCGATGATGTCATCATCGCCACCAAAGTGGGCTGGGAAGTGAACGCCGACAACAAGGGCCTGAAAAAGGACTACATCCTGCGCGCCGTGGAAGGCTCACTCAAGCGCCTTAGCACCGATTACATCGACCTGTACCAGTCGCACAAAGACGACCCGACCACTGCCGTGGAGGAAACCCTTGAGGCCTATGCCCAGCTGGTGCAGGAGGGCAAGGTGCGCGCCATCGGAGCCTCCAACTTCACGGCGGCGCGCCTGCAGGAGTCGCTGGATGCCAGCGCCAGGCACGGTTTTCCGCGCTACGAGACGCTACAAAACCTCTACAATCTGTACGACCGCGCAGACTTCGAGCAGAGCCTCGCCCCACTCCTGCTGCGGGAAAACATCAGCGCGATTCCGTACTACGGCCTTGCCGCCGGCTTCCTCACCGGCAAATACCGTTCGGAAGCCGACCTGCAAAAAAGCCCACGCGGGGCCGGTGTTGGCCAGAAATATCTCAATAAAAAGGGCCTCAACCTGCTCACCGCCATCGATGCCGTGGCCGACCGCCAGCAGGCCATACCCGCCCAGGTTGCCCTGGCCTGGCTGATGCAGGCCCCCGCCGTGACTGCGCCCATTGCCAGCGCCACCAGCGTGGGCCAGGTAACGGAACTGCTCGAAGCCACCGAGCTGCGCCTGACGGCGGAAGACATGGAAACGCTGGCGCAAGCCCAGCCGGTGAAGGCGACTGAGTAGAACAGTAATCTACGAAGTAGAACGTCATCATTGACCGGCATGCCGAGCGTAGCCGAGGCATCTTGCCCGCCACCAGTAATCCCTGTCGATTGGATTGCTTACTGCGAGCAAGATGCTTCGCTACGCTCTGCATGACGGTCTACTTTCACTGAAAACACCATCATGATAACGGCCCAGTCGGCAATTTCCTAACCTAGGTTAAGCTCCGCTCGCCCCAACTTGCGCCTTGCTTCTCCACTCTCAACCCTTACAGAATGCCCCTTTCCAACACCCGCGTCAAACTCGCCTCGCGCCCCGTGGGGCTGCCGCAGCCGGCCAACTTTGAAATTGACACCCTGGCGGTGCCTGCGCTAGCCGACGGCCAGATGCTGGTGAAAATCAGCTTTATTTCCCTCGACCCCGCCATGCGCGGCTGGATGAACGAGGGCCGCAGCTACATCAAGCCCATTGCCATTGGCGACGTGTTTCGGGCCGGAGTGGCCGGGCAAGTGGCGGAGTCGAAAAACCCCGCTTTCGCCGTGGGCGACTACGTGACGGGCAACCTTGGTGTGCAGCAATACGCCGTGGTAGGCGCCGGTGCCACCGACCCGCGCAGCCCCGACTACCTCGTAAAAGTGGACCCGCGCATAGTCCCGCTCGAAGCTTACCTGGCCACCCTGGGCATGCCGGGCATGACGGCCTACTTCGGCCTGCTCGACACCGGCCAGCCCAAACCGGGCGAAACCGTGGTGGTATCCGGCGCGGCGGGGGCTGTGGGCAGCGTGGTGGGCCAGATTGCCAAGCTGAAAGGCTGCCGCGTGGTAGGCATCGCCGGTGATAAGGAGAAGTGCGACTACTGCGTGCAGACGCTGGGCTTCGACGCCTGCATCAACTACAAAACCGACAACGTGCGCCAGGCCCTGCGTGACGCCTGCCCCCAGGGCATCGACGTGTATTTCGACAACGTGGGCGGCGAAATTCTGGACCTCGTGCTGGAACAAATCCGCATGAAAGCGCGCATTGTTATCTGCGGCGCTATTTCGCAATACAACAACACAACGCCGGTGAAGGGCCCCAGCAATTACCTCTCGCTGCTGATGAACCGCGCCCGCATGGAAGGCATCGTGGTATTCGACAACGCCGCCAACTACGGCACCGCCGCCCGCGAAATGGCTGGCTGGATTCAGGAGGGCAAACTGCACTCGCCCAAAATTCAGGTCGAGCACGGTGTCGAAAACTTCCTCCCGGCCCTACTGAAGCTGTTTTCGGGCGAGAACTTCGGCAAGCTGGTGCTGGCCCCGTAGAACGGCTCTCCTGTCATCCTGAGCGCAGCGAAGGCCCTTATCACGTTTATGCCGATAGCGAGTTGTGCTAATCGTTCAAACGTGATAAGGTCCTTCGCTGCGCTCAGGATGACAGAACCCTACTGCGCGATGATGTCCGAATACTCGTATTTGCGGGCCACATCCAGCGGCTTGCCGTCGGCCTCGGCATAAGGGTACACGAAGTAGTTGAGCGGCGGGCCGGCTTGCTTGGGCGCCAGTTCCACGTCGCGGCCGCGGGTGAACTCGACGCGGTTCTCGTCGTGGGCGCCAAAGAAGTAGGCGCGCTTATCGGGGTTCTTGGCGGCTTCGGAAGCATCGACAGGCACCCAACCGGTTTCAGGCGTGAAGAATTCGGCCCAGCAGTGGTAGCCCTTGATTTCGCCGTGGCCGCGCTCGGCTGGCAGCGGCAGCCCGATGCTGAAACGCGCCGGAATGCCCAGGCTGCGGCAGTAGCCAATGACGATGGCGTGGAAGTCGGTGCAGTTGCCGCGGCGGGCGTCGCAGGCGTAGTAAATGTCGCCGCGGCCCCAGCCCTGGCCGGTTTTATCGTAGGTCACGGTGCTCACCACATGCTCGTAAATGGCGCGGGCTTTTTGGAGCGGGGTTTTGGCGTTGGCCTTGGCGACCACTTCTTCGGCCTGCTGCTTGATTTTAGCATCGAGCGGCACGAGGCGGTCGGGGGCCAGCCAGCGGGCCAGGTTGGGGTCGGTTTTTTCTTTGGCGGGCTTGGCCGTGGGCGTGTTGGCGCGCAGGTTGAGGTGTTCGCGGCGCGTGATTTGCCCTTTTATTGTTATCACCAAGGGCGCGGTGGGTACGGTTGTAAGGCGCAGGTGGAACATTTGGTTGCCATAAGCACCACGCTCAATTTTAGTTGGGGTCCTGCCACCGGCCGGTTCAACAAAATCAATCGTCAACTTACTAACGTCCTGCGAGGCATCGGCGTGCGGCACAGGCAGCCACAAATCCAGGGTTTTGGTGCCGGCCGGTGGCACGGGCACGGTAGCCGTGCTGGTAAGCACGAACGTGCGGCTGCGGGGCACAACGGCCTTCTGGGCCTGGGCACTGAGGCCGGACAGCAGCCCAGCCGCGCCCAGCAGCCCCACCCGAATGGCGGAGGAAATCAACAACGAAACATTCACGGCAACGAGACAACAAGTCGCTGCTAGCGGGCGTCGGCGAAGCTGGATTACAAGGCTTTTAGTTGTTGGTTGCTCGTTGTCAGTTGTCCGTTTCAGAAACGAGCAACCAACAACTATAAGCCCTTGCAACTCGGCGGCCACCGCTGCGTGCGATGCCCGCCGACGCAGCGCCGCCGTGCGACGCCCGCCAGTCAGGGCCAACCAGACCCCAGCAGTGCGACAAAGGTACGCCCGCACGGCGCGGCCAACAGTTAAGCTAGCGGATGCGTACCAGCAGGCTCAACTGTTGCTCCCACTTATGCTGCTCCTCGCTGAAACCGTCACCCCTTTCGACTGGCAGCGCCTGCTTTGGACGGCCGATGCGCCGCCCACCTTCCTCTTCGAAGTCTTGTTTCGGTGCGTGGTAACCTACCTCATGCTGCTGGCGACGCTGCGCGTAACGGGCCGGCGCGGGGTGCGCCAACTTTCCATTTTTGAGCTGAGCATTATTCTGGCGCTGGGCTCGGCGGCGGGCGACACCATGTTTTACCACGACACGCCGCTGCTGCCCGTGGCTATTGTGTTTGCGGCGGTGAGTGCGATGTACTGGCTGTTCAACCGCCTCACCGAGTGGTTTCCGCGCTTCAGCGACTGGCTCGAAGGCACGCCCGTGCTCCTCGTGGAGGAAGGCCGCATCAATATAAAAAACCTCGACAACCTCAACCTGACGCAGAAGGAGCTTTTCGGCGAGCTGCGCCAGCAGCAGGTGGAACACCTCGGCCAGGTGCGCCGTGCCTACATGGAAGCCACCGGCAACCTCAGCGCCTACTTCTACGCCCCCGATTCGGCCTTGCCCGGCTTGCCCATCTGGCCCGAGTTCCTGGAAAAATCGCAGCACCGCGTAGAAGCGGCCGGCGCGCACGCCTGCTGCAAATGCGGCGAAGTACAGGAGTTGACGCGCGGCCAGGCAGCAACCTGCCCGGTGTGCGAGGCCCCCGATTGGGTGCCGGTGTGTAAGGCAAAACGGGAAGCTTAAAAGGAACCGTGTATGCGCTCGCTTACTTGATTGCGCCGGGCACGGACAGCTGCTCCTTTTCTTCCAGGCTTTTCAGCACGGCCTCGCGGGTGAGCAGCGCGGGGCGCAGCTTTTTCTGCGACAGCAGCGCGACCTGGTCGCCGATGTGCTTGCTGCCCGGCTGGGTGGCGTTGCCGTAGCTGAGCGACACCTGCGCGTGCACCTTGGGCCCAAACTCGGTTACGGCCACGTAGCTGTCGCCGAAGAAAGCATAGTCCTTATTATCGGCCGGGCTGTGCTGGTAATACATGGTGCGGAAGATGCCATATTTGGCGGAACCGCCGTTGGCTGGCTCGTTGTAGGCGCCCACTTTGAAGCGGTGCGTGTCGCCCCAGGCCACGTCGAGGCGGCCGTACTGTTTCTCGGTTTCGGCGGCGGCGGTGGCTAGCTGGGCCACGGCCACTTGCGGGTCTTTCAGGCCGTCGGGCGTGGTCACGGGCTGCGCAGGGTTGAAGGCTACGGCCGCCATGCTGGGTTTTTGCAGGTCGAACCACTTGGCAAACAGCACCGCGCCCCGGCTGTCGGCGTTGGTGGTTTTGTCCCAGGCTTTGAGCACGGCGGCCGCTTTCTCAGCATTGGCATCGGGGTACTTTTGCACGGCGGCCAGCAAATCGTCCAGAAACCGGTCGGCGGCCTCCATGCCGGTGTTCAGCTTGTAGCCCACCAGCTCGTCGAAGGTGATGGACGCGTCGTCCTTTACCAGGTTCACGGCGCGCTGGGGCCGCAGGGCCATCACCTCGCGGGGCGCCATGTACGTCGGAAAGTTTTCGGGCTTGAGCACCGGCGGGTAGGTGCAGGTCCAGGGGGCATCGTTGGCGTTCTGCACGAAGCCGCTGCTGGGGTTGAACACCTTGGGCAGGTCGGCGTAGGGATGGTAGGAGTTCCAGATGTACTTAGATGCAGTGCCATCGACGGTGCCGTTCCAGAATTTCCAGTCACCCGAGGGCCGCTTGGGCACGTTGCCGTTGAACAGGTACAGAATGTTGCCGGCCTGGTCGGCATACACCACGTTGAACATCGGGTTTTGCTGCATTTTCAGGGCCGTCTCGAAGGCTTTCCAGGTCTGGGCTTTCGCCATCTGGTGGTACTGACTGGCGAAAAAGGCATTTTCGAGGCCAGCCACCCGCACGGCGTAGACCTTGCCGTTTTTCTCGCCCAGCACCGGGCCGTGTTTGGAGTAGGCCAGGTCGAGCGTTTGGGTGCGCAGGCTGCCGTCGGGCTGCCGCACTTTCAGGTCCACGCGCTTCTTCTCGAACGCCTGCGTCTGGCCGTCCAGTAGGTAGCCCGTGCCTTGCAGCGTCAGCGCGTACCGGTCCGACGCGTCGATGGTGTTCACCGTGTGCGTCCAACCCAAGTGCTCGTTGAAAGCAATGGACAGCGCCGGCGTGCCCACCAGGCCCACGCCGTAGGCATTGAAGCCCGGAGCCGTGAGCTGGGCTTCAAAAAACAGGTAGAAATCGCCCCAGGGCAAATGCGGGTTGGCCACCAGCAAAGCGTTTTTAGAAGCCGATTTGGCCGGCGCAATGGCGTAGGAATTGGAGCCCGGCGCGAGGGCGCGGGCCACGCCCTGAATGTCGTCGGCCGCCAGAAACTCCAGGCACAGCACGCGCGTGGTATGGGTCAGCACGTCGGGCACGGTGATGGGCAGCACCTGCTTCATGGCCGGGTCGATGGCTTCGGGGTGGGCCTGTGCGTAGGCGTTCACGCCCCGCACAAACGCATCGAGCCGGGCCTTGTCGGCGCCCTGGTTTTTGGCGTAGTTGCGCCTGGCGGTTTCCGGCAGGTCGAACAGTCGGATTTGCTTGTCGGAGGCGAGGTATTTCTCGCCCCAGTACTCGGCGGCCCGGCCGCGCGCCTGGCCGTATAGCTTGAGCAGCAGGTTGGCGTGGTTGTGCATCTGGGCCCAGCCAAACGCGTAGTACATGTCGTTTTCATTGGCGGCGTACACGTGCGGCACACCGTAGCTGTCCCACAGAATATCGGTGGCTTTTTGGGCCTGGGCGGGCGCACAGCTCAGTAGCAGGCCAGCGGCCAGAGTTCCCAGTTTTTGGGGCAATGAAAACGTCATCAGGTGTTGGGTTGATTGGGGAGGACCGCCGCGCAACATGCGAACGGGCAGCCAGCGAGTAAGTCCTGGGCAATATTTCGAGCAACTTACAGCAAAGCAAGCACTACCAAGCCCTTATCACCTTTGCACCCAACAAACCGGCCGCAAAGGCCCATTCCCATCTACATACTTTTGAAAAAATCAAGGCGGCAAACGCGGCACCGGCCGTTTGCGCATGGGCGCGGGGCGCATTTCCCCGTATAGCTTTCGTTGACTTATGCCTGCTTCCCCCGCCCCCGTTATGGACGAAACTACCGACACCTACGAACTCGTCGACTCGACGGCCCTGGCCCTGGCCAAGCTGCGCTGCCCGCGCTGCCACCAGGGCAAGCTGTTCTCGTACTCGGCGCTGAACGTGACCAAGTTTGCCCGCATGCCCGCGCAGTGCCCCGTGTGCAGCCAAACGTTCGAGCCCGAGCCGGGCTTCTATTTCGGCTCGATGTACATCACCTTTGCCTTCAACGTGGCCACCTTCCTGGTGATGGGCGTGCTCATCTACTTCCTCCTGAGCGACCCCGATACGTGGGTGTATGTGAGCGTTATCACCGGAATTACGATACTGCTCACGCCCGTTATTCTGCGCTACTCCCGGGCCCTGATGCTGTACTTGTTTGGCGGCGTGCAGTACAACCACAACCTGGCGCGGCGCGGCACTGTGGATACGGAAGAAGCTTAAGGAGCTTTTCCCATTGGTCGATATCAAAAAAAAGCCCCGACTGCTTCGCAAGCAGTCGGGGCTTTTGGTTTCGGGCGCTTTTCTATTGCGTTAAATTCGCCAGGTAAAAGCAGCCCCATCTTGTTGTCTTATGCGATTTCTCTGCGGCACACTGCTCCTTTTGGTGTTTTCCACTCTCGGCTATGCGCAACGCATTGATTCCGCTGTTGCCCACATCGAGCAAAAAGGCTTTTTCGTTCCTAACGCATTCGGAACTGCAACCGCGCCATTCCTGGCTTATAAAAAGGACCCGAATGGCGGGCTGACTATATCCGGCACTATGCCAGTGTATTATTTTGACTTTCGTGGCAATGTGCTGCCGGGTTGTCCTTATGAATACACCTCGTTGCCATTTGAAAAGAAAAACCGGGCAGTAGTAACCCGGAATGGGTTGGTTGGAATGATTGACCAGCAAGGCCGGGTGGTGGTGCCGCTACGATTCCAACGGCTGGAATTGACAAATCATCCCAATGGCTGGCTGCGGGTTCGCCTGAACGGCCACTGGGGGCTGATAGATTCGACGGGGCAGGTGCAGCTCGAACCCAGCTACGACGAAATAGAACCGTTTTCGGATGGCATGGCCGCCGTAAAGCAAACCGGGAAATGGGGATTTATTGACCTTGCCGGCCGTGAGGTAATTGCTCCAATGTATAGTCATGTATGGCGGAGTTTTCACGAAGGATTTGCGGCCGTGGACACTACCACGCAGCCAAATAAAAATGCGGTTGGCTTCATCAACAAGCAAAACCAAGCCATCACCGCGTTCAAGTACGCTTACCCGTTTTGCGTCAATCGCCGCAACACCCACTCTCGAGATTATACTTCCTACTACCAATTCCGCTGCGGTTACGCATTGGTTCGCAACAACAACTGCGAAACTGGAGTCATCGACACGCTTGGCCGCGAAGTGTTGCCAGTCCGGTTTTATCGCATCGAAATAACCGATTCTACGCTGGTTGGCCATCGCAACAAACAGCAAATGACCTATAAAACACCGCGCTAACCCGACGGTTGGCTCAGCATTTTACAGGTCATTCCTGTTGCAATCAACCCGGTGCTACTTCAGCACCTGCGCGCGCCACACGTTGTTGCCGGGGTTGGCATCGGGCAGCAGCTTGGTGGGGTTCAGGCGCACCAGCGTGAGCGGCGTGGTCGAGTTATAGCGGAAGGTCCAGGTGCCGCTGCGCTGCCACACTTCCACGGGCAGGCGCACGCGGGTGGTTTTGCCGCTGGTTTCGGTCACGTCGGCGATGATGGGCATGGCGGCCTGGCCCTTGTTCTCCACGGTGATGAGGGCGCCCTGGGCGGGGTCCTGGTTCACGTAGGCCACGGTGGTTACCGCCTGGTCGAGTACCCAGTTGTTGTACACCCACTCGCGCCAGAACCAGGTCAAATCCTCGCCGCTGGCCTCGTTCATCGTCCGGAAAAAGTCCTTGGGCTGCGGGTGCTTGAAGGCCCAGCGCTTGATGTAGGTGCGGAAAGCGTAGTCGAACCGGTCGGGCCCGAGAACTTCCGAGCGCAGCAGGAACAGGCCGTAGCCCATTTTGCTGTAGGCCGCATAGCCCAGCATGTTCGAGGGCGTCACGTCGGGCACGGTGTAGGGCGGCACCGTAGTCGGGTCCATCGTATAGCGGATGTTGCCCCTCACGAGGCTCATCGTGTCGTTCAGCTGCTTAGCGTACTCGCCGTTGTTGAAGTCAGCGCTCGACAGGATGTTGATGAAGGTGTTGAAACCTTCGTCCATCCACGGATATTTGCGCTCGTTCGAGCCCACAATCATCGGGAACCAGTTGTGGCCGAACTCGTGGTCCGTCACGCTGTACAGGCTGGCTTTACGGGCCTTCACACCGCAGAATACGATGCCCGGATACTCCATGCCGCCTACCACGCCGGCCACGTTAGTAGCCACCGGGTAGGTGTATTCGTACCACTGCTTCGAGTTGTATTCGATGCTTTTTTTCACGTATTCCGTCGAGCGGTTCCAGGCCGTGTCCTGGGCGGCTTCGGCCGGATACAGCGACTGCGCCAGCGACTTGCGGCCGCTGGGCAGATTCATCTTGGCGGCGTCCCACACGAAGGCCGACGACGCGGCCCAGGCCACGTCGCGCGCCCGCTGGCAGCGGAAATGCCAGGTCAGGCGCCCGTTTTTGCCACTGGGGCGCGAACCGGCCTGCGTCACCTCATCCACCGAACGCACGATGACGGTTTTGTCCGAAGCAGCAGCTTTAGCCAGGCGGCTTTGCTGGGCGCTGGTCAGCACTTCGGTGGGGTTCACCAGCTCGCCCGAGCCGCCCACGAGGTAGTTGGCGGGCACGTTCACGGTGTAGTCGAAGTCGCCGTATTCGAGGTAAAACTCAGCCGTAAGGTAGGGCAGCGTGTTCCAGCCTTCCACGTCGTCGTACACGGCCATGCGCGGGTACCATTGCGCCACTTCGAAAATTTCGCCGTTTTTGGTTTGCAGGCGCCCCAGCCGGTCGGAGCCGTACTCGGGAATGCTGAAGCCGTAGGCAATGTTGATTTTCAGCTTGTCGCCGTTGGGTTTCAGCGCCTCGGGCAGCATGATTTGCATGCGCGTATCGGTCACGCGGTAGGTGGCCTTCAGCTTCTTGCCATGCAGCTCGATGCTCACGGTTTGCAGCGTGTCGCCGCCCCGGAAACCGCGCGAGTTGTTGCCGAAGCGCCCGCCGCCCACCGGCGTAATGGCCGCCCCGCGCGAGTCTTCGCGGTACAGGTTCTGATCGACCTGCAGCCACACGAAGGGCAGCGCGTCGGGCGAGTTGTTGGTATAGGTAATGGCCACGGTAGCCGTCACGCGGGCCGTCTTCTCATCAAGGCGGGCGTCGATTTTATAGTCGGCCGCGTTCTGCCAATACTCGGCTCCGGGCTGGCCGCCAGCCGTGCGCGTGGGCGTGCTCAGCTGCTCGATGAAGGAAGGGTTGAACAGCGTGCGCGAGTCGTAGGCCGGGCCGGTGTTTACGTTTTGAGCCAGGGCCGGGCCGGCCGCCAGCAGGGCCACACCCAGCAGCGCGCCGGGCAATACAGGAAGTTTCATGCGAATGATGAAGGGGTAAAGCGAAGAATAAGTGCTACAAAAGAACGTCATGCCGAGCGCAGCCGAGGCATCTCGCGTGGGGCAGCAATCAATTTCGCCGAATGATTGAGTTAGTGGTGGCACGCGAGATGCCTCGGTTACGCTCGGCATGACGTTCTTTTTCATTCGACTGACCTCCGCTGCCTTACAGCCGCTGCTGCACCAGTTCCATCAGCCCGTTCAGGTCGGCCGCGTCCAGCTCCGGCGCCTCAATAAAGGGCGTGAGCTCCCCCGTCTGATTCAGAGAAAAAGCAGCCGGCAGCGGGTGGGTGCGCCACTGCGGGTAATCCCGAATAAATTCGTCACGGTGCAGAAATTCCACCGGCACGGGCAGCGACTTAATAAACGCGCGCCACTCCGGCTGCATCGAAGTTGCGCCGTAGGTGACGGCGCACAGCGAGCACGAGTAGGTGCCAGGCGAAAGGATTTTGTGGAACATATCCTTCAGGCCAGCCAAGGGGCCGCTGTTGGCATTGTACACGAAAATCAGGCGCTGGGGCATGAGAATTTTTCGAACTATTGAATCGTCATTTTGGAATATGTGAAGGTGTTGCCAGGGTTCTTGCCGGTCCACATCTTCTTTTTCAACAGCAGCGTTGAGTTGGAAAGCCACTGAACTCCATCCGGCTCCCAAGTCATCGGCTCCACCGAGGGCTCTATTTTCCAGACCTGCTGCCAGCGCCCGTTTACAAAGCCAAACAAGCGTACTTCATTGGGGTAAGTCCCATTCTCAATTCCGGCTGCACTGACCACAAAATGCTTCAAGTCGGGCGAATACAGCGGTTCACCGTACAGCGCCAGCGGTGCGCCGCCGGGCCCCAGCAATAACCAATTGGTGCGCTCCCAGAAGTGCCCTATTATAACGTGGTACCCAAACTGTGGCAGGTAACCCGCATACTCGTACTGCGCCTGCTCCACCTCATCGGTACCCACGCCTTTATCCTGAAACACCTTCGGCCCTTTGCTGGTCGGAATCACAATGCGCCCCCGCACCTTCTTCAGCGGAAACGTCATGACTGGCTTGGTTGAAACCGCCGCTTTCTTCGCCCCCAGGTACGCCGCCTTCGTCAGCGGGCTGAACGTGACGCGCACCGCCGGCGGCTTCGCAGCCGAAGTACTGAGCAGCAACGCGAGCAGCAGGCCCACCCCTTTCATAAAAATACTTGATTAAATAATGCCGCGCCAAGGTACTACCGGGCGCATCTTTGCGCTCATGCCCATTGCCGCCGCGTCCCTGCCCTACCTCGTTTTCGATTTCGACAGCACCTTTACCCAGGTCGAAGGGCTGGACGAATTGGCCGACATTGCCCTGCAAGGCCACCCCGACCAGGCCAAGGTAGTCGGCCAGATAAAGGCCCTCACCGACCAGGGCATGGCCGGCGAAATCGGCTTCCAGGAGTCGCTGGCCAAGCGGCTGGCGCTGCTAGGGGCCAACCAACGGCACCTTGCCCCGCTCATCGCCCGCCTCAAAACCAAGGTGAGCGAGAGCATCCAGCGCAACAGCAATTTCTTCCGGCAATTTGCCGACCGCATTTACGTGGTGAGCAGCGGCTTCCGCGAATTTATCGAGCCGGTGGTGGCCGAGTTCGGCATCACGCCCGACCACGTGCTGGCCAATACCTTCACCTTCGACGAGGCTGGGAATATCACCGGTTGCGACCCCGACAACGTGCTGAGCCGCGACGGCGGCAAAATTCGCCAGCTGGTATTGCTCGATTTGGACGGACCGGTTTATGTGCTCGGCGATGGGTATACCGACTACCAAATCCGCGAAGCTGGCCTGGCCCACCGCTTCTACGCTTACACCGAGAACGTTAGCCGCCCCACGGTGGTGGCCCACGCTGACGAAGTGCTGCCGACTTTCGACGAGTTTTTGTACCAACTAAGACTTCCCATGACTTTATCATACCCCAAGAACCGTATCAAAGTCCTGCTGCTGGAAAGCCCGGATGCCCGCGCCGCCGAGCTATTCCGCCAGGAAGGCTACCAGGTGGAGGAAGTACGCGGTGCCCTCGACGAGGCCGAGCTCATCCAGCGTATTGAGGGCGTGAGCCTGCTGGGCATCCGCTCGAAAACCCAGGTAACGCAAGCGGTGCTCGACGCCGCCAACCGGCTCATCGGCATCGGCGCGTTCTGCATCGGCACCAACCAGATTGACCTCACGGCCGCCATGAAAAAGGGCGTAGCGGTGTTCAACGCGCCGTTTTCGAACACGCGCTCGGTGGTCGAGCTCACCCTGGCCGAGCTGATTGTGCTGGCCCGCCGCATCCCGGAAAAGAACCCCAGAATGCACGCCGGCGAATGGGACAAGTCGGCCAGCGGCTCGTTTGAGATTCGGGGCAAAACCCTCGGCATTGTGGGCTACGGCAACATCGGCTCGCAGCTGTCGGTGGTGGCCGAGGCCGTGGGCATGAAGGTGATGTACTACGACATGGCAGAAAAGCTGCAGCTCGGCAACGCCGTGAAGGCCCGCGCGCTCAATGAGCTGCTGGAGCAGGCCGATGTGGTGACGCTGCACATCGATGGCCGCCCCGAGAACGAGAACTTCTTCGGCGAAAAGGAATTTGCCCGGATGAAAAAGGGCGCGCTGTTCATCAACAACGCCCGTGGCCATGTGGTGGACGTGCCCGCGCTGGCGGCCTCCCTGCGCTCGGGCCACCTCGGCGGCGCGGCGGTAGATGTATTCCCGTACGAGCCCAAAACCAACAACGAGAGCTTCGAAAACGAGCTGCGCGGCCTGCCCAACGTGCTCCTCACGCCCCACATTGGCGGCAGCACGGCCGAGGCCCAGCGCAACATCGCCGAGTTTGTGCCCGAGCGCATTATGCAGTACATCAACACCGGCAACACGCAGCAGTCGGTCAATTTCCCCAACATTCAGCTGCCCACGCAGCAGGCCCACCGGCTCATCCACATCCACGCCAACGTGCCCGGCGTGCTGGCCAAAATCAACAACGTGCTGGCGCAGCACCACGTCAACATCCTGGGCCAGTACCTGAAAACCAACGAGCACATCGGCTACGTGATTACGGACATCAACCGCGAGTACGACCAGGAGGTGATTCAGGCGCTGCGCGAGGTAGAGCATACCATCAAGTTCCGGGTGCTGTACTAGGGTAAAAATCGGTGTCATCAGTTGCGGCAAGGCTACCCATGAAAGCATTCGTAATCGTTGGGCTGGCCTTGCTTCTGGCACTGGCCATTCGGTTCTGTAATCGGCACGACATGAAGGCGCAAATCAATTTTGCTGACCGGCTGTACCAAGCGAGTATGCTCACGGCCGCGGGCCGCGACGAGTTGCTGCGCCGCATGCAACAGAACGAACTGAAGCTTACTCGTACGGACCCGTTTACCGGCATGCGGCAGGAAATTTTCGGTACCAACCGGGCTTCCATCCTGAATTTCTGCGCCGAGGCCTTTCAGACGGAAATGATGTACCGCATGCCCACGCTGGAAAGCAGTGACTTGTTTATTGCCGGCGAAGCGGCCGACTCCAAACAGCAACAGGCCGTGCAGCAAAAGTTTACCGACGAGCTGCAGCAGTATGCTGGCGATACGGCCGCCATGCTGCGCCACCGATACGAACAGCTGCCCGCCCGCTGCAGAATTGAGGATGCCATTCCGGCCGAAGATTCGCTGCCCACAGGTGGCTGGACCATTTATCCACCCCTTGGCGGACCATTGACGAGCACAGGGCTGCACCACTGGATTAGTGAGCGGCGTAGCGTGTGGGGCAAGACCCGCACGCGCACCGCCCACGACCTGCTGGCCGTTGGCCTGCTGGACCAAGCCACATACGATGAGCTGCAAAAACAATTACACACCAGCCCGAACTTGACCGAGTTCATGGTTTGCGCAGCGGCCGCTACTGTTATGCAACGCCGCGAAACCAGCGCGCAAGACCAGGCCCAGCAGCAGCAGTGGCTTCGGAAACTGGAGCAAACCCACCAGTTGAGCGCCACCCAACGGCAGCGGCTTGCTCGCGAAACCCCGCTTAGCCAAGTAACAAGCCTTTTCGAGGCGGTTGGCTACTGCGAGCGGGGCTGCATAATCGGACTGCATCAGTTGCCGCGTCAGCCGCAGGCGCTTTATCCGGTGCTGTTTCAGCGGGTACAGATGCTCCTGCCAGATTTTCGGTATTCCGGCCTGAGCGTCACAACCCACGAGCAAGTCGAGCGCCCCACCCTTACCCGGCAGGATGTCACCATCCGGTTCGAGGCCAACGGCCGGACCTATAGGAACACATTCTGGCAAGCATATTTCCGCGACGGTGCTGCCCTCGACACCACCGAAGGGGCGCAAGTGGCTTCGGAATTTCATCGGAGCATCAACCAGTGGCTGGCCGACCAGCAGTCGCCCCTGCGCCTCTACCAAGCTCATACGCCCGATGCGCGCTCGGTATATGGCAGCGAGCGACTGGGGCTGCTGGCCCTAACCGAAGGCCAGCGCCAGCTGTGGGGCACCAACGGCTCCTTACTGTCGCAGGAATCGCACGATAATCGGTTCAGCTCGTCCGGCATTGAGCACCTACTCGCCACTTATCAGCAGTTGGGCCTGTTCGCACACCTGTCGGCAGCCGAAATCGCCGCAGGCCGGCGCAAAGCCCTGGCCGGTCAGAAAACCAGTCTTGCTGAAATACTGACGGCCTTTCCGCGCATGCTATATGTCTCCGACGGGGAAACGGCCATTCCGCCCACGCCTTATGCCGCGCTTACGCGAGAGCTGGCGGCCCTGTCGCGCGGCGGCTTTGTCCCCACGCAGGTGCTTGATGAATTCGGCCTCACTTACCCCTCTACGCCCACGGTCCTTTTTGGCTTCACCCTCGGCAGGAAAGCTTACCGGGCCCGACTACAAGTGAAAAGCGACTGGATGGATTCGGAAGCCACTGACCTGATAAACCGCGCCCTGCGCGAGCAGCACGGTCCGGGCGAGTTTTACGCCTGCCTTGACGGCGAAGGGCTCATTTTTCTCACTCCCCGGCAGTATACCATGCTACACCAGGCTCAGCCCGACTTGTTCGAAACCCCTCACGATGGCGCCGAAGAGTTAGCCTTCTAGCAATACATCCTGCCCCCCGAAAATTGCAGCGGCCCCGGCTTCCACTAAGCGTGGAAACCGGGGCCGCTGCAATTTATAAGCGGTGCCGACTACTGGCGCACCACTTTCTGGCTGGTGCTGCCGGTGGCCGTTGCTACGCGCAGGATGTAGACGCCGGCGGGCAGCTCGGGCAGGGCCGTCAGAGCCTGGGGCGCGGCGCTCAGGCTGAGCGTGGTGCTGAATACCGGGCGGCCGGCCAGGTTCAGCAGGGTTACCGTAGTGGCCTGGGGCTCGGCTTGGCCGGGCAGGGCCACGGCGAGGCGGTCGGCGAAGGGGTTGGGGTAAGCCTCCGTCTTGCTGGCGGTGCTGGCAGCAGCAGCCCGGCTCACGCTCACCACGGGCGAGTAGTTCACCTTGCCGTCGAGGTCCTCCTGACGCAGGCGGTAGTAGCGGCGGCTGGCGGACAGGGCTGTTTCGGAAGCATCGACAAAGCCGTAGGTACTGAGCGAAGTGGTGTTGCCGGCGGCGGCCAGCGTGGCAATTGCAGCGAAGGTTTCGCCGGTAGCCGAGGCTTCCACCACGAAGCGGGCGCTGTTGACCTCCTGGGCCGTGGCCCAGCTCAGGCGGTTGCCGGTTGCCGTTGCCTGAGCGGTGAAGGACGTGAGCACCACCGGCAGCGGCGCGGTAACGACGGGCGAGGTAGCGGAAACAGCCTGCTCGTAGCGGTACACGGTGCCGGTGCCGTTGCCCAGGAAAAGGTCCAGCAAGCCGTCGCCGTCGTAGTCGGTCACGGCCGGGGCGGCATAGCCACCGCTGCTGCTTGGGTTGGTACCCGTGTTGCCCATGTTGATGACCGAGGCATCGGTACCGCCCGTGCTCAGGTTCTGAACAAAGCTAAAGGTGAGGGCGTTGACGGCCGTCTGCGTATAGAGCAGCACGTTGCCCGCCAAGTTGCCCACGAGCATGTCGAGCTTGCCATCGCCGTCGTAGTCGGTAATGAGCGGCTTGCTCACGGCGCCGGCATCCAGGTTCGTGCCATCGGCCATTTTGACGGTAGTAGGGATGCTGAAGCCGGCCGCAGTGGCGTTGCCTGCGGCGAGTTGCTCGTAGCGAATCAGCAGGCCGTTGTTGCTGCCCACCAGAATGTCAATCAGGCCGTCGCTGTCGAGGTCGCCCACCGTTGGCTTGGCGTAGGAACCGCCGTTGGGCGCGGCCGACGTGGGAACACCATATGGGTTAGCAAACAGGGTGGTGGCCGCGCCCACTTTGAAGGCACTGCCCCCCGTGCTGGTGGCCTGCTCGTACACCAGCACCTTGCCGAGTTCTTCGCCTACGATGATTTCCTGCAAGCCGTCGCCGTCGAGGTCGCTCACCATCGGCTTGGCAAAGTTGCCCACATCGACAGTGGCCCCACCCGTCGCGAAGGTAATCAGCGTGCCCGTGGGGCTGAAAGCGCCGTTGGCACTCGCCTGCTCATAGCATATCATGGTGCCGTCGCCCTGGCCCACCAGCATTTCAAGCCGGCCGTCTTTGTCGAGGTCTGACGCTACCGGCGTCGAATAGCCACCAGTGGCTGTGGCGCCGGTGGCGTTGTTGCTCACCAGGCCGTAATTTTTGCTTGAGGAAGCGCGGGTTACGCCCAACTTGAACCCGCTCAGGGCCGTGCCGGCAGGGGTTGTCAGCCGCACCCGGCCCGTACCAGACGCCGCGGGCACGATGAAAGTAGCCGTAGTAGCCGGCGTAGCCCCCGCCGTGGCGCGCACTTCCTGGCCGTTGAGCATCACCGCGGTAAAGCCGGTCAGGTTGGTGCCGGTAATGGTAACCGTGGCTCCGGGCGCAGCGGTGGATGGCGTTAAGTTGCTGATGGTGGGCGCCTGCGCCAGCGCGGCAACGGGCAACAGCCCTAACAAGGTCAAGCGAAACGAGCGAGCGGCTAAAGAAACGAGGGTTAACATGTACCTTAAAACAGAAAGAATAGTATCGGTGGTGGCCAACCCCATGCTGGCCCATTTAATGATACAAAGCTCGCCCGAGGTGCTTGCAATTCTTTCTTTTTTTCGTTCAATCCAGCTATGCTCTCGTTCGGCCAGGTCAATTCCACGTTGAATATTTTTTCAATTCGAAGTCATAATAAGACTTTCTTAAATGCCTTTTGAAGCGTATCTATTAGACTTTCAACGGAAAGCTTATCATTCACCGGTCTAAATTGGTGTTTTGTCGGATGAGCTTCCCCTGTGGCCAGCGCTATAGTTCTGACGCCACTTTTCAGCTCTCGGCGCGGCGGGTGCCTGACCAAGAAGATACAGGATTTTTCGTTCGCTTGTTGCTACCGCCAACGCAAATAAGCCACGCTGAAGCAGCTACTATAGCAGTTAGAATTCCGCAGGATTCCGCATCAACCTCCAACAAAGCTGGCTCCGCTCCTTCTATTCCAGCCATTCCGGACAGCAGCACATGATGTAGGCAGTCGGGCCGTACCTAGGGCTACCGGGCGAGGGGCAGCAACCTCCGCCCGCCGCCAGCCGGGAGCCGGGCCACGCTATTCCGGGCGCGGTTGCATGATGCAAATGCTCATTTCTCTCAGAATCGTAAAGCCCTGCGCCTGATAAACTTTTACGGCCGTGGCGTTATCGGTTCGCACGTGGAGGAATGGAATTCCGCCCCCCGCCCAAATGCGCTGCGCCTGATACCGCATCAGGTGGCTGGCGTAGCCGCGCCCAAAATAGTCGGGGTGGGTGCATACGGCGCTTATCTCGGCAAACGGTTCGGCGTGCAGGCGCTGGCCGGCCATCGCCACCAGCTCGTCGCCATCGAAAATCCCCTGGTAATGTCCAAAGGCAATGGTATTGCTGAAAAATGGGCCGGGGTTCATCCGTTTGGTGAGGGCCAGCATCGCAGGCACATGCTCCGGCCCCAGCGGAACCAGCACCAGTTCTCTCAACGGGCCTCCGTCGGGTTGCTCCTGCACCATTTGGTACACCTGCAGGTGTTGTAGCACCTGCCACTGGGGCGGAATTTCCAGCGCCCCGGGGCTCATCACGCCCAGTCGGCGTTCGGCCGGCACCAAGGCATGCAGCGCTTCAAAAGCCGGGCGGCCGGGCGTTTCGAAGCCTACAAAGGGCGACACGTCCGCGGCAAATAGTTTCACCTGCTCCGTGCCGTGGGCCAAGTGCCGGTTGCCCGAAATCAGCGCGTTCCAAGCCGGGTTATCCAGTAGGTGAGCCATTGCGATGGGAGATTAGAGTCTATCCGAAAAATAAATTGAACGTCATGCTGAGCTTGTCGAAGCATCTCTACCGCTTCGTCAGCGCCGTTCAACGAAGCGGTAGAGATGCTTCGACAAGCTCAGCATGACGGCCTTTTTGCGGGCTGGGCATTTTTCGGATAGGCTCTAAAGCGGAGAACCAAAACGATGCAGCAGCCCATGCAAAAGCCCAAAGTTCGCTTCGGACTACGCATTCTGGGCCGGCGTGCCTACAGCCGGGCCCGCACCTGGGCCAGCACCCGCTCCACTTCGTTGCGCATGGTACCGCTTTCGGCCACGTGGTTGTTGTTCATGAAGGTGAAGGCCACCAAGCGCCCGCTTTTGGTGCGCAGGTAGCCGCACACGTTCAGGTTGTTGCTGAGGGTGCCGGTTTTGCCCCACACCCAGGGGCCAGCAACGTCGTGGTAGCGCTTGCGCAGGGTGCCCTGGCCCCCACCGGCCGCCAGTAGGCTCAGCAAGCGGCGCTCGGGCAGTTCCTGGTGCAGCTTGAGTAGCAGGCCTGTGAGAGTACGCGGGGTAACGAGGTTGAGGCGCGACAGGCCCGAGCCGTCGGCCCACAACACCGGGTCGGGCAGGGTACCGAGCAGGTTTTTGCGGGCGTAGCGAATCACGCGGCCGGTACTGAGCGAGTCGCGGTAGCCGATTTTGGTGCTGCACATCAGCAGCAGCTGCTCGGCCAGAAAGTTGTCGCTCACGCGCAGCATGCGGCGGTAAAGCGAATCAACCCGCAGCCCGTACAGCGTCCGAACGGAGTCTCCCAGCGCGGGCCGGGGCCGCCACGCGGCGCTGCTCGTGGCCCGGCGCAGGGTGTCGCCCAGCAGCCGCAGCATCAGCCCGCGGCTGGTCATAAACGGCGTTTCATCGACCCACTTTTTACCGGTGGGCAGCACGTAAAAGCGGTTTTCGTGCAGAGCCCGGATAATGTGCGTGTCGGGGTCGAGGCCAGGCGTACGCAGGTCGGCCGGGGCCGGCCCTACCAGCGGCGCAAAGAAGCGTGGCAGCACCCGAATGCGTGATTGCGGCGCCACCACTGGCCGGGTGCCGGCCCGCACCGGCGCGGGTGGCGCGGCATAAAAGCGCACGGTGTTGCCAAAAATGGGGAAAGCACTGCGCTCGGGCTGGAAGTAGTAGCCGTAGTCATCCCAGGTCCAGCCCGGGCCAAAGGGCGCAACGGAAGCAATGTCGCAGTAGGCCAATGCCTTTTCGGGCCGGTTCAGCAGGAAGCTGTAGGCCCGGCGGCTGGGCACGTCGCCGTGCAGCAGCGTGGGGTCGCCGGTGCCCTGAAAAAACAGCGTATCGCGGCGGCTGAAGTAGCGCAGGCTGGGCAGCGAATCGCCCAGCAGGTGCAAGCCGGCGTAGAGGCTGAACAGCTTCATGTTGCTGGCCGGCGTGAAATATTTGGTTTCCTGGTAGCCGTAGAAGGGTTGGGCGCTGTCGGCGTAGGCCAGGCTCATGCCCACCTGGTGCTGGCGCAGAATGGGCGAAGCCGTAAGCAGCGAGTCGAGCCAGGGTAGGGTTTGACCGGGCCGCACGGCCACGGGCACGGTTGCCGGCTTGTCGGTGGCCGACTGGGCGCAGGCCGATAACTGGGTAATGCCCAAAGCGAGCAGCAGGAAATAGAACGGGCGTAGCATCGGGCGCAACTTACGCAGCAAACGGAACTGGGGTGGCCGAAGAAACGAGAAAAGCCGCCGCAATGCGCCGCCAGGACCTGTTGGAAAAGATGCGGGAGACGCTCAAGCCGTTGGGCATCCAATGCGAAGTAGCAGATTTGGATAACCAGCCAGCCCGGTGCGGCTGGGCCGTTACCGAGCCCTAATCAGAGACCTTACCAGTTGAAACATATTTGACAAAACAACGCAAATATGTTTCACGCTTAGCCGTTCTCCTTCGTGGCTCGTCCTTCTAACTTCCCCGACTCGCGCCTGGCTATTCTGCGGCGGTACCTGGGCTTGCAGCAGCAGGAGCTGGCCGGCTTTCTGGGCATCAGCCGCAGCCTGCTGGCCAACCTCGAGGCCAACCGGCGCTCGATGAGCCGGGCCGTGCACGAGCGCGGCTCCTTTGCTGGCTTTATTGCCCGAATCGGCGCGGCTTACCGTGCTCGCGCTGCCCACGCCACCACCGGCCCTGCCCGCCGCACCCGCCGCCGGCCCGCTTGATGCCCGCCGCGACTACTGCGTGTGGCGCGCCTCCAACCTGCGCTACGAGCTGCACGCCCTCAACCAGCGGGCCACCGTGGCCTACCGCTGGCAGCAGGCCCTGCCCGCGCTGCTGGCCACCCTACCGCCCGCCGTCTCCGACCCCGCCCTGCCCAGCGACGCGGCCAGTGACTGGGCTCGCTTTAGCTACCCACGCCTGCTCGCGCAGCAGTGCGCCGATGCCTTTACCCCCGACGACGCGGCCCAGCACCATCTGCTGCGCCTGCAGGCCGAAGCGCTGGAAACCGAAGCGGCAGCCCTGGCCACGCTCCTCGCGAAGTAGAGTCGCCCGGGGCAAAACGCTCAGCGGGTTTGCAGGACAGACCAGCGGCAGTCCAAACTCATTATTCTACGGTCGCGGTCTCGCGCGGCGCGGTGGCACTGGGAGCTGGGGCGGTGCCGAAGCGCTGCTTCAGGTCGTCGTAAGTGCCGGCCGAAATAATCAGGTGCTCCACCACTGAGTCCGTCGATTCCGAGGCTTTGCCTTTGTCGTCGACTTTGGGGGTCACGTTCTCGAGGGTCAGGAATTGGCAGCCGGGGTCGTTGGCCACGCGGTGCAGCTTAAGGCGGGCGAAGGGCGCCACCCCAGACTCCGCCACATGAGGCGCAAGGGCCTGAAACTGGCCGGATTCGAGGGCGGTACGGGTTTGGCCAATGTCGTGGGCATAGGTAACGGGATGCGCCAGCGTCTCCTCATCGGCCCACTCGTTGGTGAGTTCCGAGAAAGGCTCATCGGCCTGCGCCCGGGCCAGCAGGTAAGCCCCGCCGAGGATGATAAGCAGCTCAACAACCCAAACAAACCACAGAAATCCCCCCGAAGCGGTTGCTCCCTTCAGCGACCAGGTGCCGGTTTCGTTGATTTTGCCAATGGCCTCCCACATCGCGGCCGGGTGGGTGAAAACATCAACAAACATGCTCTTGCTGAACGAGGTGCTGGTATCGGCACTGCGCCCGGTGCCGGTGGTTTCGGAATTGAGCAGAAGGGTGAGGTAGACACTCCACTCGAGGTACACGGCGGCCAGGCCCACCAGCAAGCCCAGCAGGCCCGCACCCGCCGGGCTGCGCAGCTTGCCCGCGCGCGCCAGCATCAACAGGATGCCCCCCAATACCAACCCAAAACCCAGGCAGATAAAGACGTTGATGTAGACGAAAGGAATGTACCAGATGGCGTAGATGTAGATGAATGCGAGTACGGCGGAAGCCAACACGCCACCCAGTAAAAAAAGCAGTATGCCCCCAAGCGGCATTTTATTGGAAGGCTGATAGTAAAGACTCATGTGAAGCGAAAAATGTGGAAACCAGGAAAAATCAACCGCAATAAACGAATAATGCCGCATTTATATTCCTAAATCCAGGTCAAGCCTATCCGCACAACCCTGACTGCTCTCCTCGGTCCGGCTCACAAATCAGCCGGCCACCGGCATTGCACGAGGCAGGATTTCGTCTCGGTGCTAACTGACCAGCACTGCGCTGTACCCGCTTGTAAAACAATACGTCCCCTGTCGCGGCACCAGGTCCCGCGCTGCTCCAGAACCCGCCGCTTGGGCGCAACCGCTTACCGACGCCACAGCTGCTAGCTCACTGTTGGGCGCTGGGGCCAGCCGAACAGCACCAGATAAAGCACCCCGAGGAAGGGCATGAGTAACAGGGCCGTAAGCAGGCGCGATTGCTAGTAGTGCTTCGGGCGCAGGCCCGGGCGGGAACGAGGTGGTTGCCGAAATGGGCCATTGATACATGTACGCTTTCTCAATAGTTTTTACACGTATTTACTTGTTCAGCGCCACTGCTTTCGCCGCGTTGAATGGCCCGCACTGTTCAGATTTTCCGGCATGCCAAATTCGGGTACCATACTTTTGACTCCCGTCATGCCCGAACGCTCAAACCCCTCCCCCAGCGCGTCGGCAGCGAAATACATTTTCGTTACCGGCGGCGTCACTTCTTCACTCGGCAAAGGAATTATTTCCGCCTCGCTGGCCAAGCTTTTGCAGGCCCGCGGGTTCCGAGTCACCATCCAGAAGTTCGACCCCTACATCAACATCGACCCCGGTACGCTGAACCCGTACGAGCACGGCGAGTGCTACGTGACCGACGACGGGGCCGAAACCGACCTCGACCTCGGCCACTACGAGCGGTTCCTGAACACGCCGACTTCGCAGGCCAACAACGTCACCACCGGCCGTATCTACGACCACGTCATCCGGCGCGAGCGCGAAGGTGCCTTCCTCGGCAAAACGGTGCAGGTGGTCCCCCACATCACCGACGAAATCAAGCGGCGCATGCTGCTGCTGGGCCAGAACGGCCAGTTCGACGTGGTCATCACCGAAATCGGCGGCTGCATCGGCGACATCGAGAGCCTGCCCTTCGTGGAGGCCGTGCGCCAGCTCCGCTGGGAACTGCCCGATGCCGACTCGCTGGTCATTCACCTCACGCTGGTGCCCTATCTGAAGGCCGCCGGCGAGCTCAAGACCAAGCCCACCCAACACTCGGTGCGCGACCTGCGCGAAGCCGGCCTGCAGCCCGACATCCTGGTATGCCGCACCGAGCACCCCATGCCGGCCGAGATGCGCCGCAAAATCGCGCTGTTCTGCAACGTAAAAATCAACTCGGTTATCGAAAGCCTCGATGCCGACAGCATCTACTCGGTGCCGTTGCTGATGCGCAAAGAGGGCCTCGATGAGCGGGTAATCAAGCGCCTGCGACTAACCGGCGGCACGCTGCAGCCCGATTTGGAGGCCTGGAAAGACTTTCTCGGCAAGCTGAAAAACCCGACCGAGGAAGTGACCATTGCCCTTGTGGGCAAATACGTGGAGCTGCCCGATGCTTACAAATCCATCAACGAAGCCTTCGTGCACGCCGGTGCCCAGAACGAGTGCAAGGTGACGGTGCGCAGCATTCAGTCCGACAACATCACGCCCGACAACATTGCCGGCCTGCTCCACGGCTGCGACGGCGTGCTGGTGGCCCCAGGCTTCGGCGAGCGCGGCTTTGAGGGCAAAATTGTGGCCGTGCGCTACGTCCGGGAGCACAACATCCCGTTCTTCGGCATTTGCCTGGGCATGCAGGTGGCCGTGGTGGAATATGCCCGCAACGTGCTGGGCCTGCTCGATGCCAACTCCACCGAGATGGATGCCCTCACGCCCAACCCCGTGGTGGCCATGATGGAAGAGCAGAAAAACGTGACGCTGAAAGGAGGCACCATGCGCCTCGGGGCCTACGCCTGCGACCTGCGCCGCGGCTCGAAAGCCGCCAAAGCCTACGCCCGGAACCACATCAGCGAGCGCCACCGCCACCGCTACGAATTCAACAACCAGTACCTGAAACAGTTCGAGGATTCCGGCCTGCAAGCCACCGGCACGAACCCGGAGACTGGTCTGGTCGAAGTGATTGAGTTGCCCACGCACCCCTGGTTTGTAGCCGGCCAGTTCCACCCCGAGCTGAAAAGCACCGTGGAGCAGCCCCACCCGCTGTTTGTGCGGTTTGTGCGGGCCGCCATCCAGCACCGCAAGGGGTAGTCGGCGGCAGCTTAATGCAGTCGCCTGTCATCCTGAGCCCAGCGAAGGACCTTACCACCGAAGAACAGTTTGCTGTAATGGGAAACCATGCCAACGCGATAAGGTCCCTCGCTGGGCTCAGGATGACAGGCGACTGCATTCTTAATTCCTCATTCTTCATTAAGCGCAGCGTCCCTCTGTACCTTTGCCCCTTCGCAACCTTTTTTACTAATGGATAGAAATTCAGCAACCGGCCTGTTCCTTATTTCGGCCTTGCTCCTCGTGTACCTGTTCTTCTTCAGCCCGAAGAAGCCAGATGAAAAAGCCGCCGGCAAAACTCCGCCCGCAACCACAGCTGTTGCCAATGCCCCGGCTGGCGCAACGCCTGCCGCTCTCACGGCCCTGGCCCCGGAAACCGCCCTCGACACCACAGCCGGCCCGGCCAAGGACCTAACCCTCGCCAACGAAAACATCACCGTCACCTTCTCGACCCGCGGCGGCCGCGTCACGGCCGTGCGGATGAACAAATACAAGACGTTCTTCGGCCAGCCGCTCGATATATTCGACGCCAAAAGCGCCCGCATGGACACCAAATTCCGGACTGTGGATGGTAAAACCATCAAGTTTTCGGACTTGAACTTTCAGGCCGTGCCGTCGCAGTCCGCCGGTGGGTCAGTGCTCACGTTCAGTGCTCCGGTGGCCGGGGGCAGCATTGTGCAAACCTACTCGCTGCCCGCCAACAGCTTCGAGCTGAAGTACGACCTGCGCCTGCTGGGCCTGGAACGCACCGTGGCGCAGGAGCCGCTCACCTTCACGTTTGTGGACCAGGTGCGCCAGACCGAGCAGGACCTCAAGCAGAACCGCAACCACACCACCATCAACTACTACCCGGCCGCCGGCGACCAGGGCTCGCTGTCCGAAGCTAGCGAAACACCCGAAGAATACAAAGCCATCGGTCCGGTGAAATGGGCCGCCCATAAGCACGACTTCTTCGTGGCCGGCCTCATCGCCGACCAGCAGCCCTTCGCGGGCGGCGCCTTCAACGCCAACGTAAACCTGGGTGATTCGACTACTATCAAGACCCTGAGTTCGACGCTGACCATTCCGGTGGCAGAGGTGGAACAGGGCCGCGGCCAGTACCGTTTCTACTTTGGCCCGAACGCCTTCAACGTGCTCAAGGCCGTGGCGCCCGAGTTCGACCGCAACGTGTTCTTGGGCTATGGCCCACTCCGGTGGATAAACCGCTTTATCGTGCTGCCGGTGTTCCACTTCCTGGAGCAGTTCATCTCGTCCTACGGCGTTATCATCGCGCTGCTGGTGCTGCTTATCAAGCTGGTAACCTGGCCGCTCACCTACAAAAGCTACGAGAGCCAAGCCCGCATGAAAGTGCTGAAGCCGGAAATTGACGCCCTGAAAGAAAAGTACGGCGACGACGCCACCAAGGTGCAGCAGGAAACCATGAAGCTGTACCAGGAATTCGGGGTAAGCCCGCTAGGCGGCTGCATACCCACCCTGCTGACGCTGCCGATTCTGTTCGCCCTGTTTCAGTTCTTCCCCAACGCCATCGAGCTGCGCCAGGAAAGCTTTTTGTGGGCCAAGGATTTGAGCAGCTACGATGTGTTCATCAAACTGCCCTTCTACGTGAAATGGTACGGCGACCACGTCTCCATGTTCACGCTGATGATGACGGCCTCCACCCTGCTCATGACCTGGCAGAGCAACCAGACCAATACGGCCATGCAGGGCCCAATGAAGACCTACAGCTACTTGATGCCCATCATATTTCTGTTCGTGCTGAACAGCTTCGCGGCGGGCCTCACCTGGTACTACTTCGTCTCGAACGTCATCACTTTCGCGCAGCAGGCCGCCACCAAGGCGTTCGTGGACGACACGAAAATCCGCGCCCAGCTCGACGCCAACAAAATCAAAAACAAGGACAAGAAGCCCGGTGGCATTCAGGGCCGCATCGCCGAAGCCATGAAAGCCGCGCAGGAGCGCGAGGCGCAGGCCAAAGCTCAGGCCCGCAAGAAGTCGTAGCGCGGAGCCTTTGCTTCGCGTTTAGCTCAATGGCTTGTCATTCGTTGCAGCAAGTCGCGGAGCAAACGCTCCGCGCTACAAAACCGGCAATACCGAAACCGCAGGCACGGTTTTCGTATTGCCGGTTTTTTGTGAGCCTACTTTCACGCTCACCTCAGCCCTCTTGTCATGCGCTTTTTCACCCTTTTGCTGCTCAGCTTCTTCTGTTTTAGCAGCGCGCTGCCAGCCGCGGCCCAGCACGCGCCCACCAAGAAGATAAAGGCCAAGAAGGCCAGTAAAAAGACGGTAACTCGTCCTAAAGCCGCCGTACCGGCCACCGCGGGTCCGGTCCTCACCTTCGAGCGCACGCCCTGCTTTGGTACCTGCCCCGCCTACAGCATGCAGGTGTACGCCGACGGCCGCGTGGATTACGACGGCCGCCACGCGGTGCCGCTCATGGGCAAGCGTAGCCTGAAACTACCCGCTGCTACCGTAGCCGAAATGCTACGTCTGAGCCGGGAGGCCCATTTCGAAACGTTCGAGAAGGAATATTTGAGCGGCGCGACGGATATGCCCAGCACCATCGTCGCCATCCGCCAGCCCGACGGCAGCTTGCGGAAGGTAAAGGCCGAGGCCAACATTCCCGAAAACGTGAAAACCTATTTCACCTACCTCAGCACGCAGTTCGACCAATTAGCCCAAGTGAATGGTGCGGAGAAATAAGCTGATTCCCAGGCGCAACCCACCCTACCGCTTGCCTTTGGCTTGCGGCTTGAAAACCGCCCGGAAGGCCCGAAGCGCCGCCGGATGATAAATAGTGGCGTGCGTTTCCTCCGGCATTGGCTCGTAGTGCCAGGCCCCGGTGCGGGCTACTTCGGTGCCGCCCGCTTCCACCAGCTGGCGCGTGGTTTTTAGCTCGCCCTGGCTGCTGGTGGCCAGATAGACAGTGGTTGCCGGGCGGCCAGCGGCGCCCACCAGCTTGATGCCCTGCGCAGCTAGTTGCCCGTTATTCCACCACAGGCTGGGGTCGAAGGCGATATAAGTATTGAACAGTTTGGGCTCGAGAACCAGCGTTTCAACTACGAATAAGCCGGCCAACGACTCGCCCACAATGGCCGTTTCGGCCGTGGTGCGGTAGCGCTGCTTCACCTGCGGCATCAGCTCTTCGCGGATAAACTGCCGGTACGCGGCCGAACCGCCCACTTTCGGGGCAATCTTTTTATCCTCGGCGACTGTAGTGGGGCCGGTCAGGTCGCGCCGGCGCTGGGTGTTTTCGATGCCAACCAGAATAAAGGGCCGCATCGTGCCGTTGCCCGTCAGCACTTGCATGAGGCCCGCAACGTGCAGGAAATCTTCGGCAATGCCCCCGTCGGGCATGTACAGCACCGGCAGCCGCACCGTGGCCGAGTCGGTATAAGCTGTCGGCAGGTACACGTTGATGCGCCGCTTCTCACCCAGCGCTTGGGATTCCAAGGTAAACGTTTGGCCAATACCCAACGGGGCGGCCGCAGAGGTTGCGCTCGGGGCTTGCGCGTGTACGCCTTCGGCTCCGGCCCAGGCCAGCGCCACTGCCGCCAGCACAATTCGCAGATACCGCATTGGTTGGTTTCGTTTAGTTTAGTTGAGATAAGGGAATTGCTACTCCTTACGCACGCGCTCCAGCAGCAGTTGGTTCATCGGATTTGGGCGGAGGCCGCGCACATTGTTCTGCGTCAGGCGCACCACTTCATCGTAGTACAGGCTGATGACGGGCGACTCTTCCACCACAATCCGGTCCATGGCCTGGTAAAGGGCCGTGCGCTTGGCCACGTCCTGGGTGCGGCGGGCTTCGTCGTAGAGCTTGTCGTAGGCCGCACTTTTGAAGTGGGTTTTGTCGGGGCCGGCGGGGCTGAAATTGGGGCTGTAGAACAGGGCCAGGTAGTTTTCGGCATCGGGGTAGTCGCCCAGCCAGCTCTTGGCGAAGAAGGCCACCCGGCCGTTGTCCACCAAATCCTGCTGCGCCGCCGATTGGTTGATGTCAATTTGTACCTGCGCACCCACATCGGCCCACTGCTTCTGCAAGTACTCGCCTATCTCCTTGCGTTCCAGCACGGTGCTCAACCGCAGCCGCAGCGGGTGCTGTGGGCCGTAGCCAGCGGCGCGCAGCAGCTGGCGGGCCTTCTGGGGCTGGTAGCTGTAGCCGGGCACTTCCTTTTCGGAGAACGAGGGTAGTGCCGTGGGCACGAAGCCCGACGTGCCCGCATGGCCCACCCGGTTCAGCAGGTAAGTCAGCATTTCGGGCTTGTTGAGGGCATAGTTCAGGGCCTGGCGCACGCGCTTGTCGCGCAATGCCCGCCCCTGTATGGCCTGTTCGCCAATCAGATTCGCCGAGTCGAGCTGAAAGCCCAGGTACTCGGTGTTCAGGTACGGCGCTTTCTGCACCGTGAACTTGCCCTTGAAATCGGCCCGAATGGTGCCGTCGGGGTGCATTATAAGGTCGCGCGAGCCGGCCCGGATGCCCGACAGGAAATCCAGCTTGCCCTGCATGAAAGTCAGAAACTCGGTTTTGCGGTCGGGCAGAAAGCTCACGGCCACCGCATCCAGATACGGTAGCGGGCGGCCCTGCCGGTCAGCGCGCCAGTAGTCGGGGTTGCGCTCGTAGAGCAGCACGTTGCCTTCATCCCAGAGCTTGAACCGGAACGGTCCCGTGCCCACCGGGTGCTCGCGGAAGTCCTTCCCATATTTCTCCACGGCCTCATGCGGCACCACGTAAGCATACGGCATCGTGAGAATGCCCAGAAACGGAATGAATGGTTCCTTTAAGTGAATGCGCAGCGTCGAGTCATTAGCCGCCACAAACGCCGTGTCGCTGATGCTGCCGTCGGGCTTCTCCAGCACCTTGCCCCGAAAAATCCAGCCGCCCGAGCTGGCCGTGGCCGCATCCAGAATGCGCTTGAAGGAATAGACAAAATCTTGGGCCTTCACCTCCCGGCCCTGGCCACCCGCAAAAACGTTGCTGTCGTGAAACCGCACGCCCGGCCGCAGCACAAACGTGTACGTCCGCCCATCGGGCGAAATCGTGTAGCGCCGGGCCAGCGCGGGCACCGGCAACAGGGTCGAATCCAGCTCCATCAACCCATTGAACAGCTGCGATACCGCCCAGGAGTTGGCTTGGTTGCGGGCAAAAGCGGGGTCGAGCGAGGACAGCGCCTCGGGCTGGTTGTACCGAAACACGCGGCGCTCGTCGGCGGCCGGCTGGGCCGCGTTGTGGCAGCCGGCCAGCGCCAGTGCCGGTACCCAGAATCCAAAAGGTTTAGCCAATAAGCTAGCCCAACGAGCCAAAAAAGGGGCCATGCGAACAGGGAAAGAATGTATCTTTGTGCAATGCTACGGCAAAAGTTATTAGTTATTAGTCGCCAGTTGTTCGTTGTCAGTAGTTAGTCGATGTGGCTTAGAAGGCCCGGGAACTGACAATGGAGACCGAACAACCAGCAACTGACAACGAACAACTGACAACTGACAACTAACTCCAATGGGAAAAATCATCGCGGTAGCCAATCAGAAAGGCGGGGTGGGCAAAACCACTACCTCCATTAACCTCGCGGCTTCCCTGGCCGCCCTGGACTACCGGACCCTGCTCGTCGACGCCGACCCCCAGGCCAACGCCACCTCGGGCGTGGGCTACGACCCCAAGGACATTCAGAACAGCATCTACGAATGCATGGTCGACGGCATCAATGCCCAAGACATCATCGTGCCCACCAACATTTTGCCCCACCTAGACCTCATGCCCTCCCACATCGACCTGGTGGGCGCCGAGGTGGAAATGATAAACCTGCCCAACCGCGAAGAGAAAATGAAGGAGGCCCTGCGCCCCCTCGCCGAGCAGTACGACTTCATCATCATCGACTGTTCGCCCTCCCTCGGCCTCATCACGGTGAATGCCCTCACGGCGGCGCACTCGGTTATCATCCCGGTGCAGTGCGAGTATTTCGCCCTCGAAGGTCTGGGTAAGCTCTTGAATACCATCAAAATCATTCAGAGCCGCCTCAACACTGAGCTCGAAATTGAAGGCATCCTGCTCACGATGTACGACGTGCGCCTGCGCCTAAGCAACCAAGTGGTGGAGGAAGTCCGCATGCACTTCCAGCAGCTGGCCTTCGACACCATCATCCCCCGCAACGTGAAACTGAGCGAGTCGCCCAGCTTCGGCATTCCCGTCATCCTGCACGACGCCGAAAGCAAAGGCTCCATCAGCTACCTCAACCTGGCCCGCGAAATCGTGGAGAAAAACAGCGTGGAGGCTACGGAGGAAACGGCCGAGGACGAGCGGATTTAATAATGTTTGGTTTGCTGCTATGGCCTCCTATTCTGAACACCTGCCACCAGATTTCAGAGTAAGCTACCGTCTCTTCAGTGCTGAAGAAGGGGGAAGAAAAACGTCACATTTTCAGCATATTCGCTGGGATTTCTCGTACGAGGACGAAACAATTGGCAAACCGAATCAAGTCTTTTTGATTTGGCCGGAGTTCATTTCTGATTCCGGCCAGGTGCTGCCCGAAGGCCAACCGATGCCCAAGCAGGGTTTAGCCGATATGTTCATCGCAAATCCAGCATTTCGGGCGTTTCATAGCCAACATATCAAGGTGGGCGTGCGTGGCTATTTCAGAGAAGGATTCCGCAAAATCGCATTATGCGAAGTCGTTGAGATACTTGCGCTTCATCAGAATCCAACGTCGTAAATCCTCGTGTAGCCCTAGCGGGGCGGCAAATTGGTAGCGACTAAATCTTCTTCGGATTTCCAAAGCCCCGTCGGGGCGGCACTCGTTGAACGGGTATCGCCCCGACGGGGCTTTCTTATTCGTAATTATCACCTTACTACCAACATGTTGTCCTGCCTGAAGCTATGTTAAACTGGTTCTACGTCAGGCTCCCCTCTCTTGGGAAGAAGGGCCGGGGGTGAGGTTTCCCGCGTCTGGTGAATCCTGCCAAACATTCCGGCTTGCCCTTCGGCCAACAATCCGTAATTTTGACATCCGTTGCCGCAGGCCTTTTATGGGCGCGGCCGATGAATTATGCCGCTAGAGAAGAACGAAGAGAAATTGCAAGCTGCCCTGGCCGCCGCCGCGTCAGTAAAACGCAAGGGAGGCCTGGGCCGCGGCCTGAATGCCCTCATTGAAGGCAGCTACGACAAAAAAGGCGAGCGCCCCGGCTCCAGCGACCGGCTCGTGTCGCACCCCGTCAATTCGGTGGGCTTCATCTCCGTCGAGCACATCGAGGCCAACCCTTACCAGCCCCGCACCCATTTCGACAAGGAAGCGCTACAGGAACTGGCCGACAGCATTAAAATCCAGGGCATTATTCAGCCCGTGACCCTGCGCCAGCTCGGCACCAACTCCTACCAGCTCATTTCGGGGGAACGCCGCCTGCAGGCCTCCCGCTTGGCGGGCCTGGAAACCATTCCGGCCTACATCCGCAAGGCCGACGACCAGCAGATGCTGGAAATGGCCCTGATTGAGAACATTCAGCGCGAAAACCTGAATGCCATCGAAATTGCTCTCAGCTACCAGCGCCTGCTCAGCGAGTGCAACCTGCGCCAGGAAGACCTCGGCGACCGGGTGGGCAAGAACCGCACGACCGTAACCAACTACCTGCGCCTACTAAAGCTGCCGCCCGATGTGCAGATTGGCCTGCGCGACGCCGAAATCAGCATGGGCCACGCCCGCGCCCTCATCGGCCTCGACGACCCCAAGCTGCAGGTTGAGCTGTACCGCAAAACGGTAGCCGAAGAGCTTTCGGTGCGCCGCGTAGAAGAGCTGGTGCGCAACGGCTACGGCCGCAACAGCGCCGAGGCCAAGCCCAAGGCTGAAGGCGATACCACGCCCGCGTCGTCGGCGGTGCCGGTGGCCGAAATTCGCCGCGCCGAGCGCCACCTCACCGACCGGTTTGGCTCGCGGGTGCAGGTACGCCCCACGCCCAAGGGCAACGGCGAAATCAAAATCGCCTTCGACTCGGTGGAAGACATGCAGCGTATCCTGCACATTCTGCAGCCTTCGTAACACCCGAACCGGAACGCCGGTACGCTAAATGCCGGCAACCGCCGTTAGCTGGTTTGTTATGAAAAAACGAATTTCCCACGTTGTCTTCTTTGGGTTGCTGTTAAGCAGCTTGCTGGCCGGTTCCATCGCCCGGGCCCAGGTGGTCGACCCCAATGCCCCCCCCACCCGCACCTCGGCCGAGATTATGGCCGATACCACCGAGCGCCGGGAGGTAGTGGTAACGCCCGCCGCCAAGCGCCAGAAAGCCGCCGCCGATTCGGCCAAGCGCACCGAACACATGTTCCGGGCATTTGGCTACAAAGGCATCCGCCTCACGCGGCCGGGCAAAGCGGCGCTGCTGGCCGCCATTCTGCCCGGCGCTGGCCAGATTTACAACCACCGCTGGTGGAAACTGCCACTTGTTTTTGGAGCTGTAGGCGGCACTATTGCCGGTGAGGTATTTTACCAGCAGCGGTACAAGCAGTATGCTACTGCCTATAACCATATCATCGACAGCGATTACAATTCTGAAACGAAAGCAACCTTTAAGATAGGTGACCGGGCATTGGGCACGCAGGCTCGCAATGCCTTATCTGTGGATGGCTTAGACCGGGGCGTCCAGTATTACCGCGGTTACCGCGACATTTTTTACCTCTACATTGGCCTTGCTTACGGCCTGCAAATTGTAGATGCGCTGGTGGACGCACACTTGCAGGATTTCGACGTGAGCAACGACCTGAGCCTGCACTGGCAGCCCCAGTTGCTGCCCACGCCCGGCCAGCCGGCCAGCTTGCCCACCAACCCCGGCGTGATGTTCGCGCTGCGGGTCCGCTGATTAGTTGTCAGTTGCTCGTTGTCGGTTGTCAGTTTTGATGCTGTGACAATGAAGTTTCCTGATAACTGACAACCAAAAACTGACACCTAACCCATGAACATCCTCCTCATCGGCTACGGCAAAATGGGCCAGACCATTGCCGCCCTGGCCGCCCGGCGCGGGCACACCGTGGCTGGCATCGTCGACCTGCACACCTCACAATCGGCCATTACAGATTTCACGCCAGCTACCGTCGATGTCGCCATCGAGTTTACGCATCCCGATTCGGCTTTTGGCAACGTGGCGGCCTGCCTCCGCCAGGGCATTCCGGTGGTGTGCGGCAGCACGGGCTGGCTGCATCATTTCGAAGAAGCCCAGGCGCTAACCAAAGAAGTAGGCGGCAGCCTGTTCTACGCATCCAACTACAGCGTGGGCGTGAACCTGTTCTTCCACTTCAACGAGTACATCGCGGCCAAGATGGCGCAATTTGGTGGCTACGACGTGGCAATGCGCGAAATTCACCACACCCAGAAAATCGACCAGCCCAGCGGCACGGCCCTCACGGCGGCCGAAGCCATTATCCGGAATTTCCCGGCCAAAACCAGCTGGCGCAACGCGCCGGCCGAAACGCCTACCGAGTTGGCCGTCATCAGCGAGCGCACCGGCGATGCCGTGGGCACGCACATCGTCACCTACACTTCCGACGTGGATACGCTGGAGCTGAGCCACGCCGCGCACAGCCGTGAGGGCTTCGCGCTGGGCGCGCTGCTGGCCGCTGAGTGGCTGCCCGGCCGGTCGGGCGTGTTTGGCATGAAGGAGCTGTTGGAGCTGTAGCTGCCAGGTCTACTGCCCGCGGTGGCGTTCTGCTGCGTTTATTTGCTGAATTAACTTGCCAGGCTCAAGCTTGCTCTCCCTCATGTCTTTGCTCAAAACCGACCACACTGCCCCGCCCAAACCGCCCAAAACCAAAACCCGGGAGTGGGCCGACTCGCTGATTTTTGCCATTGTGGCGGCCACGCTCATCCGCTGGGCCACGTTTGAGGCCTACACCATTCCGTCGCCCAGCATGGAAGCCTCCCTGCTGGTGGGCGACTACCTGTTTGTGAGCAAGCTGCACTACGGCCCCATCACGCCCCAAACCCCGCTTCAGGTGCCCCTCACCCACCAAACCGTGTGGGGCACGGGCCTGAAAAGCTACTCCGAGCTTATTCAGCTGCCTACCTACCGGCTGCCCGGCTTCTCGGAAATTAAGCGCAACGACGTGGTGGTTTTCCACGTGCCCCACGAAAGCCAGTACCCGGCCGACCTGCGCACCAACTACATCAAGCGCTGCGTGGCCGTGGCCGGCGACACCCTCGAAATCCGCGATGGCAAGGTGTTTCTGAACGGCAAGCCCGGCGAAACGCCCCCCGGCCTGCAAACTACCTACTTCATGCAGGTAGACAGCCCGAACGACGAGGTGCTGGCCGCCCTGCGCAGCCAAGGGGTGGTGGAATACGAGGCACCCGGTGGGCTGCCGCAGGCGGTACCGGGCCCCACGCCCGGCAGCTATGGCTACACCATCAGCTGCACCCAGGCCACGGCCGACTATTTCAAAAAGCAGCCCTACGTGAAAGGTATGACGGTGCTGCAACCTCAGGTGCAGCTGTTCCCCGACGTAGCCGACTTCCACAACTCGCCCGCCATCAGCGCCACCCCGCGCAACTGGAGCCTCGACAGCTACGGCCCGCTGCCCATTCCCAAGAAGGGCCAGGTCATCACGCTCTCACCGGCCAATACGGCCATCTACTACAAAATTGTGGCCCGCTACGAGCACAACGAAGGCATTACCTGGCAGGACGGCATGATTTACCAGAACGGTAAGATGCTGACCAGCTACACCGTGAAGCAGAACTACTACATGATGATGGGCGACAACCGCCACAACTCAGAAGACTCGCGCTTCTGGGGCTTCGTACCCGAAGACCACGTGGTGGGCAAAGCCGTGCTCATCTGGCTCTCGATGGACCCCAACGCCGACTTCTGGCACAGAATCCGCTGGAACCGCCTGTTCAATATCATCCATTAATCACGCTGCCTGCCATTGCGAGGAGGCACGACGAAGCACCCGAAGAACAGCGTAGCTAATCCGTCCTCTCTCTGCGACAAGCCTGAAAGACGTAAAAAGCCCCGGCACTGTGCAGTGTCGGGGCTTTTTATGTGAAGGTTGATTGTATCTGAACAGCGCTATAGAAATCCCTGTCACACTATTAAGTTAGTTGCTTCGGGAGGATAGATTGCAGCGCTCCGCTCGCAATGACAGACGGTCTTGACGCTACCACTTTACCGGGCCCAGTCGGTGCTCGGCCAGCCAGGCATTGGCTTTGCTGAAAGGCTTGCTGCCGAAAAAACCTTTATCGGCGGCGAATGGTGAGGGATGAACTGATTTAATGACCAGGTGCTTGCGCTCGTCAATCAGCTCCGATTTTTTGCCGGCGTAGGCGCCCCAGAGGATGAAGACAACGTGCGGCCGGCCCTCCGACACTTTGCGGATAACGGCGTCGGTGAATTTCTCCCAGCCGCGCTTCTGGTGCGAAGCGGGCTCGCTGGCCCGCACCGTGAGGGTAGCGTTGAGCAGCAGTACGCCCTGCTGAGCCCAGCGGTCGAGGTTGCCGTTGGGGGGTGTGGGGGTGCCGGGGATATCGGCCTGCAGCTCTTTGAAGATGTTGACGAGTGAGGGCGGCGTGCGTTGGCCCTCCTGCACCGAAAACGAGAGACCGTGCGCCTGGTTGCGCCCGTGGTAGGGGTCCTGGCCCAGAATAACGACTTTCACCTGGTCGAAAGGGGTGGCGTCGAAGGCATGAAATATCTGGGAGCCGGCGGGGTAAACCGTGGCGGTGGCGTACTCGCCTTTTACAAACGCAATTAGCTTTTGGAAGTAGGGCTTTTCGAACTCATCGGCCAGCACGGGCTGCCAGCTTTCGGCTATCTTTACCATAGAAGTTTGCGGGAAAATAAACGGCACCGGGGCGGCGTTGCAGAGTCGTGTTTGCGTAAAACCAATTATCGCGGGCGACTGTTACGTCCGCAGCTATCTTTAGCTTTGCCGACTATGCCCACCACCACTACGCAAGGCGTCACCGTTTCGGTTACGACCAACTACCTGCCCGACTACTCCAGCCCCGGCCAGGAACATTTTGTATTTGCCTATAAAATTGAAATTCGCAACAACAGCGAGTTTACGGTGAAGCTGTTGCGCCGGCACTGGCATATTCACGATGCTACCGGTGCGGTGCGCGAAGTAGAAGGCGAAGGCGTAGTAGGCCGCCAGCCTGTGCTGGAGCCCGGCGAGGCCCACCAGTACGTAAGCGGCTGCAACCTGAAGTCGGGCCTGGGCAAAATGCGCGGCACTTACCTGATGGAGCGCCTGGCCAACGGCCAGCAGTTCCAGGTAGAAATACCCGAGTTTACCCTGATGGTGCCGTTCCGGATGAACTAGTTTAGTTTTCAGTTGCTCGTTGTCGGTTGTTAGTTTGTACCGTGGTTGTCGCTTCGGCCTGCCAACGGACAACTAACAACCGACAATTATTTTGTTTCAACTTCTCGCTTACCTCCGCTTCTGGCTGCGTTCGGGCAACGCCCACGGGCTGCACTCGCCGTTTGTTTTTGGGCTTTACACCTCGGTGGTGCGCCACACTGGCCATTACCGCGCCTACGCAGCCATTGAGGAGCGGCGGCGGCAGCTGCTGGCCAGCCCGGCCAGCCTAAGCGTAACGGATATGGGAGCGGGCTCGCACACCGGAGCGGGCCAGCAGCGCCGCGTGGCCGACATTGCCCGCAACGCTGCCAAGCCCCGGAGGCTGGCGCAGCTGCTGTTCCGGTTAGCAAATTACCTACGCCCCGCTACCGTGCTGGAGTTGGGCACTTCGCTGGGCCTCACTACCGCCTATTTGGCCGCTGCTAATAGCGGCAGCCGCGTTGTCACGTTCGAGGGTTGCCCCAACGTGGCCGCAGTGGCCCGCGAAACTTTTGCTACGCTGAACCTGGGCAACATTGACGTGGTGGAGGGCAACCTCGACCACACCCTGGCCCCTACCCTGTCGGGACTGGGGGCTTCGGTGGATTTCGTTTTTTTCGACGGCAACCACCGCTACGAACCCACGCTGCGCTACTTCGGGTTGTGCCTGGCCCACCGCACCGACGAGTCGGTGTTTGTCTTCGACGACATTCACTGGTCGGAAGAAATGGAGCGCGCCTGGGAAACCATCAAAGCCCACCCCGACGTGCGCCTAACGGTGGATTTGTTCTACATCGGCCTCGTGTTCTTCCGAAAGAGCCAGCCTAAACAGCACTTCTGGCTGCGGACGTGATTTAGCGAATTAGCAGTGCGACTGACGTTGTCAAGCCCATAGACAGTGCTAGCAACATCAAAAAGTGTTTTCGGCGCTCCTTGAAAGCAACTGCGCAGGCGATAATGCACAACAGGTAAGCCATCGAACCTATCATTCCAACAATCAACGGAATGATACTACCTTCTTCATATAGGAGACTATTGAGACAATAGTACACCCCTAAACCAATCCAACATAACGCGTATATAACGAGTGCGTTAGTAGAGGATAAGCTCCGTTGGATTTGATTATTGTCTAAGTACATCAGCATGTAGTTATTAAGAGCTTCAGTTCGATTTCACCTCGCCCGTTTCCCGAATGGCGTCGCGCACCCGCGTGAGTTTCACCAGCAATGCTTCGAGCTGGTCGAGCGGGAGCATGTTGGCGCCGTCGGACAGCGCCGTGGTGGGCGTCGGGTGGGTTTCGATGAACAGGCCGTCGGCCCCTACGGCAATGGCGGCTTTGGCGATGGTTTCGATGAGAGCGGGCTGGCCGCCGGTGACGCCGCTGCTCTGGTTGGGGCGTTGCAGCGAGTGCGTCACGTCCATCACCACGGGCACCTCGAACTCGCGCATGGCGGGCAGGTTGCGGAAATCTACCACCAGGTCGGAGTAGCCGAACGAGTTGCCGCGTTCGGTGAGGATGACGTGCGAGTTGCCGGCCTGGCGCACCTTATCCACGGCCCACTTCATGGCCTCGCCGCTCAGGAACTGACCTTTTTTGATATTCACCACCTTGCCGGTCTGAGCGGCCGCAATCAGCAAATCGGTCTGCCGACACAAAAAAGCCGGAATCTGCAGCACGTCGACGTACTCAGCAGCCAGCGCAGCTTCGCCCGATTCGTGGATGTCCGTCACGGTCGGCACGCCGATTTCGCGGCTCACCTTCTGCAGAATGCGCAGGGCTGTTTCGTCGCCGATGCCGGTGAACGAGTCGAGGCGCGAGCGGTTGGCCTTGCGGTAGGACCCCTTGAAGATGTAGGGAATCTGCAGCTTGTCCGTCATGCGCTTGATGCGCTCGGCGATGCGCAGGGCCATGTCCTCGCCTTCGATGACGCAGGGGCCAGCCATGAGGAAAAACTGACCGGAATTGGTGTGGTGGAAGTGCGGAAGGGTGTTGGCGAGGGCTTGCAGCATGATGGGTTATTTCTTTTTCAAACAAATGAACAGCTCGCGCCCCTCCCGGGGCTTGAGCGAGTTGGTAGCGGTTTCGAAATGGCGAAATTCAAAGTAGGGCGCGAAATATTCGCGGTATTCTTCCCTACTCCCGCCAAACGGTGGCTCCTGCACGGGCCCGAAGTCAGCATCGAACAGCAGGCCCATGAGCGTGCCGCCGGGGCGTAGCAAATCGGCGCACTGCCGGGCGTAGGCCGGGCGCAGGGCGGAGTCGAGGGCGCAGAAAAACGTCTGCTCTACAATTAAATCGTAGGGAGGGTCGTTGGGCAGACCAAAAAAGTCGGCCAGCATCAGGTGCTCCTTGGGGAAGCCGGGCACGCGGGCAGCCAGCGCGTCCAGCGCTTCGGGGGCGATGTCGGCCACAAATACCTGTCGAAATCCGAGCTGGTGCAGGTACTCGGCTTCGTAGGCCCGGCCGGCCCCCGGAATGAGGATGCGCGGTTGGACGGCCACGGCCATTTGGTCGAAATAGGCGCGCAGCGGCGGGGTGATGCCGCGGGTGTCCCAACCGTCGCGGCCGTCGTCGTAACGTGCTTGCCAGTAAGCAGCATCGAAGTCAGGTAAAACCGTTTTCATTTGGCCTGAGTATAGGTTTAACTTGCCAGGGCACCAAACTCCCCTATTTTTACGCCCAAAGGTACGTGCCGCACTGCGCCACCGGCCCCGATTTCCATTCGCTTCTTTTGCATAACTATTCCCGCATGGACCCTAACGAAACCCCCGAACCCCGCTCCAACAACAGCCGCGTCCTCCTCTGGGTCGCCCTGGTGCTCGTCCTGCTCGGCATTAATGGTGTCCTGTTCTACCTCAACCAGCAGAAAGGCCAGCAAAACGAGGTGCTGACCACCGAAGTAAAAGCCAAAGACAGCAAGCTCCAGGAACAAATCAAGCAATACGAAGCCCTAAAAGCTGATTTCGAGCGCCAAAGCCAGGAGTTACAAGCGCTGGGCCTGAGCAACGACTCACTCGTGGCCAAAATCTCGGCCGTGAACGCCGACCTGCTGAAGCTGCGCTCCTTTAAGGCCGGCAGCTTCTCCATTAGCCAGCAAACCCTCTTCAAGCGCCGCGCCCAGAACCTCGAAGGCCAGCTCCGCAAGAAGGACGACGACATTGCCCAGCTGAAGAAGGACAACGAGACCCTCTACACCGAAACCAACACGCTAAAGGAGAAGCAGAATAAGCTTTCCGACACCATCAGCACAGTGGTGCGCAGCAACAAAGAGCTCTCGGAAAAAGTATCGGTGGCTTCGCGCCTGCAGGCCGACAACATCCACGTGGCCATCATCACCTCCAAAAACAAGGAGAAGGACGACGAGAAAGAGGAGTTCAAGGCCAAGCGCGTGGAGAAGCTGAAAATCACCGCCAACTTTGCCCGCAACGACGTGTCGCCCAAGGAAACCAAGGCCGTGTATATGCGCATTCTGGAGCCCGACGGCGCGGCCCTCTACAACCTGAGCACGGGAGGCGGCACGTTCACCGTGGACGGCCAGGAGGCTTTCTACACCCAGAAGCAGGACGTGGTGTACGACAACTCCCGGCAGAAGCTGGAATTCGTGTACGCCAAGGGCGCCGAGTACAAGAAAGGCCTGCACACTGTAGAACTCTACGAAAGCGGCCAACTGATGGGCAAAACGACCTTCACCCTGAAGTAGCCCAAGAGAATTTCAACGCATAAAAAAGCCGCTTCAGTTGCTGAAGCGGCTTTTTGTGTTCTATTCTAGCACAAGTCGCTGGGCCGGCCCAGCTCCGCGCAGCAGGTAGAGGCCCGCGGGTAGGCCCTGCAGGTCAAGCGCAGCCTCGGCACTGGTTGGGGCGGGGTAGTGGCGCACGGCCCGGCCCAGCGCGTCGGTCAGAGTAAGAGGCGCGGGAGTCGTGCCGGCGGGCAGGCGTAGCGTGGCCGTGCGCCGGGCCGGGTTAGGGAAGAGGGTGGCCGCCTCGCGGGGCACGGCGGCTGTGGTGGCCGTTAGAGTGGCATCGGTGAGGGAGGCCAGGAAACCGAGGTTGGTGACAGGACTCGAGTTGGAGAGGGTAGTTGCACTGAAGCTGGCGGTAGAACTGGCAAAATACCCTGCCACGTAAACGCTAGTGGCGCTCACGACCAGCGCAGTGGATGCGTCGTTCCCCGTGCCGCCAGCCCGCTGTGCCCACGCGAAACTACCTGTGCTGCCCGCGTCGGTGAGCTTGGCCACAAACACGTCGGAAAAGCCCATATTCGTCAGCGGGGTGGTACCAAAACCTGCCGTTGGGCTATCGAAACCTCCGGCTAAGTATACACTATTTCCACTCACGACCAGTGCATTCGCTACCTCGCTGCCCGTGCCGCCGGCCCGCAGTGCCCATACAAAACTACCTGTGCTGCCCGCGTCGGTGAGCTTGGCCACAAACACGTCATAGATGCCCGCATTGGTCAGGGTGTTGGCACCGAAGCCTGCCGTGAGGCTAGCGAAACCTCCGGCCACGTATACGCTGGTTCCGTTAGTGGCCAGCGCGATGGCAAAATCACTACCCGTGCCGCCAGCCCGCTGCGCCCATGCAAAGCTGCCCGTGCTGCCCGCGTCGGTGAGTTTGGCGACGAATACGTCGGAAGAGGTTACATTGGTATTGGTCAATGTGATGGTGCCAAAATCCGCCGTGGAACTGGCGAAAACACCGGCCACGTACACGCTGGTGCCACTCACGGCCAGCGCGTTGGCGAAATCACCGTTTGTGCCACCGGCCTGTTGCGCCCACACGAAGCTGCTCGAACTGCCTGCGTCGGTGAGTTTGGTAACGAATACATCGGAAGTACCTGCACTGGTCAGCGTAGCGGTGCCAAAGCCTACTGTGAAGCTGCTGAAACTGCCGGCCACGTACACGCTGGTGCCACCCACGACTAGGGCATTTGCTTCGTCATCGCCCGTGCCGCCGGCCCGCTGCGCCCACACGAAGCTTCCTGTGCTGCCCGCGTCAGTGAGCTTGGCAACGAAAATATCGTCACCCCCGGCGTTGGCCAAGGTGGTGGGGCCGAAGCCCGCCGTTGAACTGGTGAAATATCCTGCTATGTAAACGTTGGTTCCGCTCACGGTCAGCGCGTCGGCATAGTCATTGCCCGTACCGCCGGCCCGCTGCGCCCACATGAACTGGTTGCTGGCGGGATTGAACTTGACCACGAACACGTCACGGTTTCCGAGGCTCGTCAGCGTGGTACCGCCCAGCACCACTGTATTCGCGAAATTCCCAGCTAGGAATACGTTGCCCGCCGCATCCACGGCCGTAGCCGTCACTATCGAGTAATTGCCTGATGCTGCCGCTGTGGCTGTTGCTACGGCCCGCGCCGACTGCCAGGACGGGGCCTGGGCCGCCGCCCGCAGGTGTAAGGTGAGGAACAACAGGGCCAGCAGGGTGCGAACCAGCGCGGCGGGAAGTGGCAAGGAGGAAAAGTTGAACATAGAAAGGAAGTAGCGTAACGCACTGATTATAGAACGATACAAAAATAGGGTGCGGGAATAAGTCCCCGCACCCTATTTACAAGGGCAGCCACTGCCGCCCTCAGACTGCTTAGGCCGATTTCTCGAACTCGTCCAGCTTGGCCAGCGTGTTGGTGATGTTCTCGGTGAAGATGACTCCTACCCCACCCTTCGGCGTGTGCTTCAGGAGGTGGTCGATGGCATCGGGCTCGTTGTCGATATAAGTAATTTTGAGCTTGGGTTTGTCGAGGCGCAGGCCGCGCTCCATGATTTCGCGCAGGTACTCGGCCGACTTACCGCGCAAGTCCTGGTCCTGGCGCAGAATCACTTCGTCGAAGATGCGGCCGGCGATGCGGGCGAAGCCCAGGGTGTCTTCGTCGCGGCGGTCGCCGAGGCCCGACACGATGCCGATTTTATGCGTGGCCGTCGTGGCCTCCATAAACTCGGCGAATTTGGTGATGCCCGCCGTGTTGTGGGCATAGTCCACAATCACCTCAAATTTCGGAAACTTGTATACGTTCATGCGGCCCGGCGTTTTGGTGCCCGACGGGATGAACGTGCGGAAGGCCGTTTTGATGGCGTCCTTATCGAACCCGGCCAGGTAGCCCGCCAAGCTGGCCGCCAGGCAGTTCTCAATGTTGAAGCCCGCCCGCCCATCAAAGGTGATGGGAAACTCGGCGGCACGGTCGATGCGCAGCTTGTAGCTGTTACGGTAAATCGTCACGTAGCCTTCCTCGTACACGGCGGCCACACCGCCTGCCTCCACGTGCTCCTGAATGCGGGGGTTGTGTTCGTTCATGCTGAACAGCGCTACGCGGCAGTCCACGGTGCGGGCCATGGCGTACACTAGGTCGTCGTCGGCGTTCAGCACGGCCCAGCCGTTTTTGCGCACGGTACGGGGCAGCACGCCCTTCACGGCGGCCATCTCCTCCACAGTATGGATGTCGCGCAGGCCCAGATGGTCGGCGGCTACGTTGGTCACCACTGCAATGTCGCAGGTATGAAAGCCCAGGCCCGAGCGCAGCATGCCGCCGCGCGCGGTTTCGAGCACGGCGTAGTTAATGGTCGGGTCGCGCAGTACGAACTCGGCGCTTTGGCCGCCGGTGCAGTCGCCCTTCTGCAGCTGCACGCCCTGGATGTAGATACCATCGGTGGTAGTGAAGCCTACTTTGTAGCCCTTGCTGGCTACCAAGTGCGCAATGAGGCGCGTGGTGGTGGTTTTGCCGTTGGTACCCGTGATGGCAATAATCGGGATGCGGGCCGTGCTGCCGGGCGGGAACAGCATATCGACCACCGGGGCGGCCACGTTGCGCGGCAGCCCTTCGGTGGGCGCAATGTGCATGCGGAAGCCGGGGGCGGCGTTCACCTCAATCACGGCGCCGCGGCTTTCATTCAGGGGCACGGCAATGTCGGTGGCCATCAAATCGATGCCGCAAATATCGAGGCCTACGATGCCGGCCACGCGTTCAGCCAGCAGCACATTGTAGGGGTGCATCTGGTCGGTTACGTCGGTGGCGGTGCCGCCGGTGCTGATGTTGGCCGTGCTCTTCAGATACAAAATTTCACCGGCTGGCAGCACCGACTTCAGCGTCAGCTGGCGGCCCTTCAGAATATCGAGCGTGTGCTTGTCGGCTTTGATGCTGGTGAGCACCTTTTCGTGGCCAATGCCCCGGCGTGGGTCCTTGTTCACCTCATCGATGAGCTGCTGAATGGTGCTTTTGCCGTTGCCCACCACGGCCGCCGGCGTGCGCTTGGCGGCGGCAATCAGCTTGCCGTTCACCACCAGCAGGCGGAAATCGAAGCCCTCAATGAACTGCTCCACAATCACGGCCCGCGAGTATACCTGGGCGGCTTTCAGGCCCTCAGCGGCATCCTTCCAGTTCATGATGCGAATAGTGGCGCCCTTGCCGTGGTTGCCGTCGAGCGGCTTGGTCACGATGGGGAAGCCTAGTTCGTCGATGGCGTCGCGCAGGCCGGCCTCCGAGTACACGGTGGTACCGCGGGGCACGGGCACGCCCGCGTCGTTCAACATGGCCTTGGTGCGGTTCTTATTGCCGGCCACTTCCACGCCCGCGTGCGAGGTGAGGTTGGTCGTGGTGGCCCAGATGCGGCGCTGGTTTTCGCCATAGCCCAGCTGGATAATGCTGGTGTTCTTGAGCTGGATGTAGGGAATGTTGCGCGAGGCGGCCTCGGCCACAATGCTGTAGGTACTGGGGCCGAAAAATTCGTCTTCGCGAATCTCATGCAGCTCGGCCACGATGGGCTTCAGGTCGACCTTCTCCTTTTTGCAGACGGCCTCCACAATGTCCACGGCGGCTTCCACGGCGCGGCGGCCGGCGCGCTCTTCCTGGTAGGCGACCACCACGTACTCCACTCCCTCTTCGTGGGCCGGGTAGCTTTTGCCCCAGAACGTGGGCATGGCGGCCTGCCGCTGCAGCTCCAGCGCCACGTGCTGAATGACGTGACCCAGCGGCTCCCCATCCAGCAGGGCTTCTTCCGTGAGCGGCTGGTGCTTGGCGGCCTGCTTGCCACTCATGCCGCTGGGCTGCACCTGCCCGATGTTGGGAAACAGCTTCATCAGCCGCCCGGCAAAACCCGGCACAGTGTTCGACCACTGCCCGGCCAGCTCCTGCAAATCAACTTTGGCAACAATCAGTTTAAACTGTTTAACAGACCAATAGCTCGGCCCGCGCATGGTGCGGAGGTCAACAATCTTCATAAGGTGTGGGGTAGTAAAGAACGAGGGATGCCGCAAGTACGGCCAACGGCCCAGCTTGGCTACGAAATGTAGGCATAATGTGTCCAAAACCCGTCTTTAAACCGATAGCCAGGCGCAGTACATACGTAAAAAGCCCCATCTGCCAGGTGGCGAATGGGGCTTTTCGAAGCATTGCTGCTGAGGTGACGGGCGGATTCGAACCGCCGTAGGAGGTTTTGCAGACCTCTACCTAGCCACTCGGTCACGTCACCTGGAGTGGTCTTTTGGGAGCGCAAAGGTAGGCAGCGGGTTTGGCGTGGGCAAGGGTTTGAACACAAAAAAGCCCCGGCGCATGCGCCGGGGCTCCTTTCTGCAACAAGGCTAAGCGGTTAGGCTTTGGCTTCGTCGTCTTTTTTGTCGGCAGCGTCATCGCCGGCAACCAGGCCCTTGGCCTTGTCCACCAGGTCGCCAGCTACTTCCGAAGCCTTGGTGAAGGCTTCCGAGTGGGTCACAGCGTCAACCGCGTCAGCGGCAGCGTGCTTTACCTTATCGAAAGCTTCCGAACCGGTTACGGCATCCACCGCGTCCGAGGCGGCGTGCTTCACTTTGTCGAAGGTCTCGTTGTGCGAAACGGCTTCGGCAGCATCAGCAGCTACTTCTTTCACTTTGTCGAATGCAGCCGAAGCGGCACCCGTGATGCTGGCCAGCAGGCCACCTTCGGCAGCGGCCGGAGCAGCTTCGGCAGCAGGAGCTTCCTCGGCTTTGGCAGCCTTCTCAGCCTTGGGAGCTTTGGCGGCAGGAGCGTCAGCCTTGGGAGCTTCTTCAGCAGCCGGAGCTTCCTCAGCGGCGGGCGCTTCGGCAGCTTCAGCTTTCTCGGCCTTGGGAGCAGCAGCAGGCTTGGCAGCGGCGGCGAGCTTCTGCTCACCAGCCTTGCGCTCGTTGCCCATCATCTGGTCGCGCAGGGCGCTCAGCGCGTCGAGGTCGCCGAGGGTCGACTTCTCTTCCGTCTTCTTCAAGTCGCTGATTTTGCCTTCGCCCTGGGTGTCGCCAGCCTTTGCGTTGGTTTTCTTCTTGAACTTGTTGTTGCGGCTGTCGTCTTCAGCAGCGGCTTCCTTGTTGAACACGGCCGTGTGCGAGAGCACGATGCGGCGGTCGTCCTTCGAGAACTCCGTTACGCGGAAGTCGAGCTGCTCGCCGTTCTCAGCGTTCGAGCCGTCTTCCTTCACCAACGACTTGGGGTAAGCGAAGCCCTCGATGCCGTAAGGCAATTCGAGAACCGCGCCACGCTCGGTCTTCTCGGTGATGGTCGCCTTGTGTACCGAGCCGGGAGTGAACACCGTCTGGAAAGTATCCCAGGGGTTTTCTTCCAGCTGCTTGTGGCCCAGGGCCAGGCGACGAGCGCCCAGGTCCAGCTCCAACACAACTACGTCCAGCTTGTCGCCCACCTTCACCATTTCCGATGGGTGCTTGATTTTCTTGGTCCACGACAGGTCGGACACGTGCACGAGGCCGTCAACGCCCTCTTCCAGTTCTACGAACAGGCCGAAGTTGGTGAGGTTGCGCACGGTGCCGCTGTGCTTGGTGCCGACAGCGTAAGTACCGCCGAAGTCGCCACGCGTCCACGGGTCTTCGGTCAGTTGCTTGATGCCGAGGCTCATCTTGCGGTCTTCGCGGTCGAGCGTCAGAATCTGCGCTTCTACCGTGTCGCCCTGCTTGATGAAGTCCTGCGGGTTGCGCAGGTGCTGGCTCCAGCTCATTTCCGAAACGTGGATGAGGCCTTCCACACCGGGTACCACTTCCATGAAAGCACCGTAGTCGGCCACGTTCACGATGCGGCCCGATACTTTCGAACCTGGCTGCAGGTCGGCCGGCAGCGAATCCCATGGGTGAGGAGTCAGCTGCTTCAAGCCCAGCGAAATACGCTTCTTGGCTTCGTCGAAGTCCAGAACTACGATGTTCAGTTTCTGGTCCAGGGTCAGCACTTCGCTCGGGTGAGCGATACGGCCCCACGAGATGTCCGTGATGTGCAGCAGACCGTCGACACCGCCGAGGTCGATGAACACGCCGAAGTTGGTCATGTTCTTGATGTTGCCTTCCAGAATCTGGCCTTTCTCCAGGTTGTTCAGGATGGCCTCACGCTGCTTCTCGAGGTCTTTCTCGATGAGTACTTTGTGCGAAACCACCACGTTGTCGAAAGCGGAGTTGATTTTCACCACTTTCACTTCCATGCGACGGCCAACATAAATGTCGAAGTCGCGGATGGGCTTCACGTCGATTTGCGAGCCGGGCAGGAAGGCTTCTACGCCGTCGAGCTCCATGATGAGGCCGCCTTTGGTGCGACGCTTCACTACACCTTCGAGGATGGTATCCAACTCGAGGGCGTCGTAAATCGACTTCCAGGCCTGCTTGATTTTGGCTTTCTTACGGCTCAGGATGAGCTGGCCGTTGATGTCTTCCTGGTCTTCGATGAATACCTCTACCTCGTCACCGATTTTCAGGTCGGGCAGGTCGCGAAATTCAGTAATCGACACGAGACCGTCCGACTTGAAGCCGATGTTCAGGATAACGTCGCGGTCGGTGATGCCAACTACGGTGCCCTTCACAACTTCTTCTTCCTGTACGGTCGTGAGCGTGTCGCCGTACATTTTCTCCATCTCGGCACGCTGGTCAGCCGAGTAATTTCCACCAAAACCGGTGGCTCCGACGTTATCCCAGTCGAAATCGTCAATCATTTCTGCCATAATAGCTTGCGGACACCTCTTAGATAAACGAGAAGGCCGGTGCCCGGGCCAATTCGCGGTTCTTATTGAACACCTTGCCGTTGAGCAACAAGGCCCGCCACCCTGGCGGGGCCGCAAAGGTACGGGTTATCAGGAGGTTTTACTAATGGGCACACTCCCATTTCTTTCGAGCCAAAACGTTCTGCGAGTCGCATTAAAGTATTTGGCCATAATGAAATCCGCGGCTTCGAGGCGAAATGCTTCGGTTTGCACTTTCATCTCCATATCAGCGGGTCGTTTCGTTTCAGCAAGCAATTTTCGAATGCTTTTCCTTGCCAACTCTGGCTCAAAAGGGCCCTTCATGGCACGAATAATCATGATACATATCATCATAGCCTCACCAGGGTCCTCAATTTTCACAATGAAGTTCACAAAATATGCAAGGTGCTTTGTGCAATCGTATTTGATGAGCGGCCACAAAAAGTATGAGCGAACCTCGGCGTTTTCTGGCGCCTGTGCAGCCCTCATCATCGGCCGAATTATTCTTTCATCCTTAATGCTTTCAAGCACTTTTGTAATAAACCACTTCGTTGTTCGACGCAGGCTTGGGCATAGCATTCGTAGCAATGCCCCAACAGCCTTATGTTTAGGCTTATTAAGGCATACTTGTACAGCCTCAAGTTCAGCAACCAATATTGAATCTGATTCAGCTTCTTGGAGAAGATTTTGGAGTTCTTGTCTACGAGTGAGCTTTCGTTTATTCATTCTGATTTAAGAAGGTATTATCAGCTGTTGTTACCCAGAAATCAGTTTCAAAGCCAGGAAATCGCATTTCTGATTTTGAAAAAACAAGCTACTAGAAAGAAATACACAAGCAAAGTTATCGAACCGCAACTCCGCCACGTGCTGGCAACGGCAGCCCCTCGCGTAGCCAGGGGCGCAACTCGGCCAGGGGCACGAACAGGCGTATTTCGCCGTCAGCATAGGCTGCGATTTCATAAGGTGTATAGCTAAAAATGACCCCGCCGGGCGTCAGGCAGACATTTTCGCAAACCGGTATTTCGCTTACCAGCAACTCGTCATCCAAAGGCTTGTCGGCGGGTATCTGCATGGTCTGGCGGACGTGGCGTTCCAGCAGGGCGGACAATTGCAGGCGCGCTTCCGGCAGGAAAATGTCGTTGAAGGACAGTACTTGTCCCGTACGCAGGTCGAAACTCCGAATTTGAGTAGACCCCAATCCGTGGACTCCACCCGAGTAGCTGTAGCTACTAAAGCTTAGACTGAGCAGCGGAGGCTGATGCACCAGTACATGGACCGCATTGAGTTGCTGGTGGCGCAATACCTCGGGGGGAATTGCCTCCGCGGTGTCACCAGGAGTTGGCTTGAGCACGGCAGTGGCAACTCGGTAATCCTGCGTAAACGTTTGGCGCTGGGCCAGCCAAAGCGCCTGCCAGGAAGTGTGGGCCGGCCCCGATAAATTAGCACCTAATTCACGCAAAATATTCAGCAGCAATTTCTTATTTGCTGCGCTAGCGTTGGATGAGCCGATGGGTATTAGTCCTTGCAGGCTTACGTCCCCATAGGGAGTATGGGCCTCCCCGGGATAAGCCGCTACCGTATCGGAGTGCATGGCTATAGCAAAGCCCAATCCATTGGGCGCAGCGCCTACCCGACGGAGTTTGAGCGGCTGCCCGGCCCGGGTGCCTGTCCAGTTTCCCCCGTCCCGACGCAGCCGCCAAACCCCGCCTTTGATGGCAACGGCCTCGCCGGGGTAGGTATCGGAGCTGGTATCGTATACCACCAAGCTGTCGGGCCCACTGCTTGGTTGGCCAACCAGCTGGAACGGGTGGCCAGCTGGGCCATAGTAGCTGCCCGCAATACCGTCAGAACCTAAGTTCTTGGGTACGCACGTCAGGTGTAGGGTAAAGCTGTCGGGAGCGGTGGCGAAACGGCCGCGATAGGTTTCGTAGAAGGCCCCGCGGGGGCTGCTGGCCGCAGGCGTAGCAGTGGCCCTGCCGACAGGTGGTTTGGGCGGGGGCTTACTGGTTTGGGACCGGTCGGCTTGGGCGTGGCAGCCCGCCAGGGCCAGCAGCACAACGCTCACTAGATGAACAGGAAAAGCAGTTTTCATGAAGCAGGAATTCTATATCGGCGTTGCTAAGCGCAGGCTGCTGGCGTAGCTGCCTACAATTTCACGGCTTGATTTTACCCTTTAGCTGCGATGGGTTTTAATCGTTTTCGGTTGGAATCACCGCACCGCCACCCCGGCCCTTGCTGGCAGCGGCAGGCCATCGCGCAGCCAGGGCCGCAACTCGGCAAAGGGCACGAACAAGCGGGCTTCCTCGTAGCTGGTGGGCACCGTTTCATATGGAGAGTAGCTGAATACGACGCCTCTGGGGGTGAGGCACACATTCGTGCTTACGCCCTCATCCGGCTCTGATAAGCGGGCAATGAGGGCTTCCCCTGCCTGGGTGTGAAGGGTACGCCGCGCATAGCGGATGAGCAAAGCCGGGAGCTGGGTGCGGGCTTTAGGCAGGAAGATATCGTCGAAGGAGAGCGCCTTCCCCGTCCGCAAATCGAAGCTGCGCAACTGGGTATCGCCTAGGCGGTGATTGCCACCTGAGAAGCTGTAGTCGGCGAATCCCAAGCTCAGGAGAGGAGGCTGGTGCACCCATACATTAACCGACTTACGATGATAGTAGTACAGAGAAGAGCTGAGGAAGGACTCGGTAGTATCTTCAAACAGCGGCCTCATTTCTTCGGCAACTTCGCGGTATTCCTTCTTAAATGCTCGCCGTTGGCTGGCCCAGATTACATCTAGAGAAGCCGGAGCGGCTTGTTTGGCTTTGAAGTCGCCGCGCTCCTCACGCAGGATATTGCTAGCCAACAACGTCCCAGCAGCAGTGCCAGTAGCAGGCCCCACGGGGGTAAGTCCCTGCATGCTCACTTCGCCGTAGGGAGTTTGCGGGCTGCCGGGGTAGGCGGCAATGGTGTCTGAATGGCTTTCAATGGCCAGACCCATGCCGCCGGGGGTAGAACTCACGCGCCGTAGCCGCAGCGATTGGCCGGCCCGGGTACCGGTCCAGTTGCCATTGGGTTCCCGGTGCAGGCGCCAAACTGAGCCTGCCTGCCCATCGGCACCAGTGGGGAGGGCCTCGTCGCTAACATCCTGCAGGAGCATACTATCGGGCGCAGTACTCTGCAACGCCAGTTCCTCAAGCTCTAACGGGTGCATGTCGGCACCGTAGTAAATGCCCGAAACGATGGCGTCTTCGCTGTCCAGCCGGGGAGGTACGCGGGTTAAATGGAGTGTGAAGCTGTCGGCCGCAGCAGCGAAAAGGCCACGATACGTCTCGTACAAGGAACCCCGGTCGGAAACTATTGGTGGCGTTGCAACTGCCTTAACGCCTGCTTTGGAAGTATCTGTGGCAGCGGTGGTGTGTTGCTGGTCAGTTTTGGAATGGCAGCCGGCCAGCGCCAACACGAACAGGCCAGCCATGCGGGGCCGTAAATAGCTGGTCATCTGCATCAGATTCAAGCTTGCTAAAACGGCACCCCTAACGAACGGCGACTCCGGCACCTACTGGCAGCGGCAGGCCCTCGCGCAGCCAAGGCCGCAACTCGGCCAGGGGCACGAATACATCAACCGCGCCTTCCATTTCCGGAGCAATGGCCGCGGGGGAATAGCTGAAGAGTACGCCACCGGGGGTGAGGCAGACATTGGTAGAAACCGGCATCTTGCCATTCATCAACCCACCTTCGAGAGGCTCGGTCGCGTTGAGGTTCCTGGCCTGGCGCAGATGGCGCTCCAGCACGGCCACCAACTGAGTACGCGCGCCCGGCAGGAAAATGTCGTCGAAATACAGCGCGCGCCCGGTGCGCAGGTCGAAGCTGCGGATGCGAGTTTCCTCATGGCCGCGGTTACCACCCGAGAATTCGTAGACGGGAAAGGCCACGCTGAGCAGCGGCGGCTGATGGACCATGACGTGCGCAGTAATCCGCTCCTGGTATTGCAAGGCATAGCGCGGAATTTCCTCATCGGTGCTGCCAGCCTTGGGGCGCAGCTCGGCGGCATCGGCCCGGTAGGTCCGCGTGTAGGCCTGGCGCTTGGTGCTCCATAGCGCATCCAGCGAAGCCGGGGCGGCTAGGCCGGCGAGGGTATCGCCCCGCTCTTCGCGCAATATGTTGGCAGCCAAGAGCTGGTTGGCTTCGCTAGTAGCGGCAGGCCCGGTGGGCACAAGCCCCTGCAAATTCAGCTCGGCGTAAGGCGAATTTGGCTCCGCAGGGAAGGCGGCTATTTTATCAGTGTGCAGCACCGCGGCAAACCCCAGCCCTTCCAGCGCCGTGCTCACCCGCCGCAGCTGCAGCGGCTGGCCGGCCCGGGTTCCGGCCCAGTTGCCGTTGGGTTCGCGGTGCAGGTGCCAGGTGTAATCGGGTTCGGGCTGCCCGGATGCCGGCGCGGGGCCGCTGTCGCCGAGTAGCAGGCTATCGGGCGCAGCATTAGACCGTTCGCTGAGGTCGTGCACTATCCCATCGGCCCCGTAGTAGTGCGCAGACAGGCTTCCGGCTTCGATGTCCTCGGAAACGGGCACTATTGTCAGGTGCAGGGTAAAGCTGTCGGGAGCGGCGGCAAAACGGCCGCGGTACGTTTCGTAAAGAGCGGCCGGTGTAGCCGCTTCTTTATCGGGCGAGGCGGCCGGTTTGGACGTGGCCTTGGTGGTGTTGGTTTGCGGTTTGTCGCTGGTTTTGCCGTGGCAGCCAACTAGAAGAACAAACAGCAGAACCCCCGCTGAACGGGAAAGGAAAGTAATGGTCATGCAAAAACAGAAAGGAATATATGCGAGGCAAGATACTATCTCCTGATAGTTGTCCCCGATAAATTCCCCTCTGCGCCCGCTCTTTGCATGCCTGCATCAACTTTAGAGCGGTTTCGTGGCCAGTGTACAGGCGGAACGATGCAGGGGCGGGGGCAAGCCCTACCGGGTACGACCCCGCCCCTGCATCCACTGATTCCGAAACGGCTCTAGAATGACTGCTTCAAAACCCTTTTTTTATTACTCAATCAGCTGCGCCTTCACGTCGAACGTGGGCTTGGGCGGCTGGGGGTTCATCTCTTCCAAAGCAGCAACCACGATTTCGGCGATGGCTAAATCCCGGGCCCATTTCTGGTTAGCGGGAATGACAAACCACGGAGCATGGTCGGGCGAGCAGTGGCGCAGGGCGTCTTCGTACACGGCCTGGTAGTCGTTCCAACGGGCGCGCTCTTTGAGGTCGTTGGGGTCGAACTTCCAGTTTTTGGCGGGGTCGTCGAGGCGGGCCTGCAGGCGGGCGGCCTGCTCCTCTTTCGAGATGTGCAGGAAAAACTTGAGGATGCGCGTGCCGTTGTTGGTAAGCATACTTTCGAAGTTATTAATATCCTCGAAGCGCTGCTTGGCGGTTTTGTCGTCGACGATGTCGTGCACGCGGGTCACCAGCACGTCTTCGTAGTGCGAGCGGTTGTACACGCCGATGTGGCCACGCTTGGGTGCCTGGGCATGAATGCGCCAGAGGAAATCGTGGCTCAGCTCCTCGGGCGAGGGCGCTTTAAACGAAGCCACGGTTACGCCAGCTGGGTTCACGCCCGTGAGCAGGTTGCCGATAGCGCCGTCTTTGCCGCCCGTGTCCATCGCCTGAAATACCAGCAGCAAGGCTTGCTTGTGCTCGGCGTAGAGCAACTCCTGCAGCTCGAAGAGGCGCTTGCGCAGCTCCAGCAGGCGCGGGGTGGCGTCTTCGCGGTTGCTGGGGTGGTGGGCAAAGGGCTTTTCGCTGCCGGCGTCTACCTCAGCAAGGCGGAAGGACTTGCCCTTGACGAGCACGGCGGAAGTTTTGGGAAGTTTGAGTTTCATGGATGATGGCAAGAAGAAAACGGGAAATGTAGCAGCGGCAGACGCTTAAGCTCCGCCCACCAGCCGGGCAATACCGAACGCGGCAGTCGCAGCCAGCGCACCTACTACGGCCATCTTCAGGGCGCCGGCTACGGGTGGCTGGCCAGTCAGGCGGCTTTTAAAGTAGCCGAAGATGAGCAGACAGAGCAATGTAATTGCGGCCGACCATCCCAGCCCCTGCTGCGGCGTGGCGGTAAAGAAGTAGGCACTGAGCGGAATGAGGCCGCCCACCGCATAGGCGGCGCTGATGGTAACCGCGCTTTTGGGCGCCTGTTTGGGGTCGGGCTCTTCGAGGCCCAACTCGTACTTCATCATGAACTTCACCCACTGTTCGGGGTCGGCGGTGAGCTCGGCCACGGCCTGGCGGCGGGTGGCTTCGGAGAGGCCCATGTCGGCGAGCAGCTCTTCGACTTCGGCGCGCTCCACATCTGGCACCTCCTGTACCTCGCGGTGCTCACGGGCCAGCTCCGAGGCGTAGTGCTCCACTTCGGTGCGGCCGGCCAGGTAGCCGCCCAGGCCCATGGCAATGCTGCCGGCCACAATCTCGGCCAGGCCCGCCGTGATGACCAGGCTCGATGACGACACGGCCCCGGTGAGCCCGGCCGCCAGCGCGAAGGGCACGGTGAGGCCGTCGGAGAGGCCAATGACCACGTCCTGCAACATGGCCGAACTGGTAAGGTGGTGCTCGGGGTGCACATCATGCGGCAGTTTGGTTGTGGTCTGAGGTTCGGCCATAAGGAGATTTTAACAGGTTGAACTTAACCCCGCAGGGTGCTTTACGTACGATGAATAACAATTTTCGCTGCCGAATTGCTCGGCCAACCACTCACCTCAACTTTCGCTTTTCTTATGGCCTCTTCCGCCAAAGCTGCTGCTCCTAAAGCCGCCGCATCAAAAAAAACTGCCGCTCCCGCCGCCAAAAAATCAGCTGGCAACACCGGTAAAGGTGCCGGCAGCAACGCTACCGTCGACATCCAGCCCATTCTCAACCAGCAGAACCACGCTCCTGCCCCTACCCAGCGCTACGGCACCGTGAGCCAGCGCCTGCCCATCGGCCTCGACGAGCCAACCCGGCAGGCCAGCGTGACCATGCTCAACCAGCTCTTGGCCGATACCATCACGCTGCGCGACATGTACAAGAAGCACCATTGGCAGGTAGTAGGCCCTACTTTCTACCAGCTGCACCTGCTTTTCGACAAGCACTATGAGGAGCAAGCCGTGCTGGTGGATGCCATTGCCGAGCGCATCCAGATTCTGGGCGGCGTGGCCGTCGCCATGGCCCACGACGTAGCCGAGCTCAGCAGCATTCCCCGGGTGCCGCGCGACCGCGAAGAAGCCCCCGTACAAGTTTCGCGCCTGCTCGACGGCCACCAGCGCCTCCTCAAAAACTGCCACGACTACGCCAGCAAAGCCGATGACAAGGGCGACGACGGCACCAACGACCTCATTGTGAGCCAGCTCATTCGCACCAACGAAATGCAGGTGTGGTTCGTGTCGGAGCACGTAGTGGAGTCGCCATTGACCCGCGCCGAATAAGTAATTCCTAATCCGGTTTTGAGATTAAAGCAGGCCGCCACAATAGTTGTGGCGGCCTGCTTTATGTATGACCTACTCGACTTGGGCCGCTACCTTGTCAGCTTGGTTGGCTTCGGCTTCCTCCACGCTGTGGGTTTTGCCGAGGTCGCTGTCTTTCTTGGCCAGTTCGGCCAGCGCACAGTAAAAATCGTGTAGGGGCGAATTTCTTCTTCCGAAAAATCCTGCGCATTGATGAGGCGGTTGCTGGCGCCTTGGGTGGCAGCCAGTAGCTCATTCAGCTTGAGATGCAGTACCAACGAATCCTTATTCTGGGCGCGCTGAATGAGAAACACCATCAGAAAGGTGACAATGGTGGTGCCGGTGTTGATGACCAGCTGCCACGTTTCGGAGTAGTGAAACAGCGGCCCCGTGAGTGCCCAGACCAGCACAATGCCCGCGGCAGCAAGGAAAGCGGCCGTAGAACCCGAAAATTTGGTGATGCTTTCGGCCATCCGGCCAAAAAAAGATGTATGCGACGGAGCCGGAGCGTTTGCCATGTAGCCAGATGATTGTCAGGTAAGAAAGGGAGTTGCTTTCCCCTACGTAAGCTCAAGTATAGCGGCCAAATCATGGAGGAAACATGAAAAACCACCCCATTGGTTGTGTAGCCCAAATCCTCCGGCTATCTTTGCACCCGCTTCGCTACCTCAGCGACGCCGGCTTCGGCCGAATGCCAAGTTTAGTTGCCTTTGCGCACGTGGTGAAACTGGTAGACACGCCATCTTGAGGGGGTGGTGCCTTCGGGTGTGGGAGTTCGAATCTCCCCGCGCGCACGCAAAAACGAAAGGCCGCTGCAAGCAATTGCAGCGGCCTTTTTCGTATAGTCTGTAGCTGTAGCACGCAGCCTTTGCTCCGTATGGAAAGGCCTTCAACTGGCACCAGACCCAGCAAAAGCTGCGTGCTACGGTTATGATTCCCGCTCGAAGGGATTGCCGGGTTTCACCAACACAACCCGCTCACGCTCCACAATTACCTGGCCCGGACGCGCGCCGCGGGGCTTACGCACAAACTTTTTGGGCGTAACGGTGACCGGGCACAGCGTATCATTCTGGCGCTTGGAGTACCAGCCGGCGAGCATGGCGGCGTGCTCTATTACGGGCTCGGGCACGGTTTGGCCGGCGCGGTGGCGGATGACCACGTGCGAACCGGCTACGTCCTTGGCGTGCAGCCAGAGGTCGTCTTTGTGCGCGTATTTCTGGGTGAGCAGGTCGTTGTTTTCGGCACTACGACCCACCAGAATGGTAAAGCCCCGGTCTTCAAACACCTTAAACGGAAGCTCGCCGGTTGCTTTAGTGTTGGCGTTAGCCGTGGGGTCGAGGCCGTGCTGCTTGCGCCAGTTGCGCAGCCCGCGCAGCTCGGCCAGGGCGGGCTCGTTATCCATTTCCTCCAGCCGCTCCAGCGCCGTGAAGGCTTCGGCCTCGCGGCGGGCAATGCGTTCCGTTAGCTCCCGCTCTTCGATTTGCTGGTTTTTGGCTTTGCGGTAAAGGTTCTCGGCGGTGCGCTGGGGCTTTTCGCGGGGCTTGAGCTTGATGATGCGCGGCTCGTTGGTATAAAAATCGATGACCTCGACTTGGGCTGCGCCGGGCGCGATGGCGTGCAGGTTGGCCATGATGAGGTCGGCCGAGTTGCGGTACCCGGCTTCGTGGGCCAGCGCGTGCAGGCGTCGGCGGGCGTGGGCCGCAGCAGTCCCAGCCTCGTCGGCGCGGCGCGTGAGCAACTGGCGCAGCTGTTGGGTTTCGGTTTCGAGGGCGCGGCGGCCCAGGGCCATGGGCACAAAGCGGCGCAGCGCGGCCAGCGGGTCGTCGCCGGCAAAGGTTTCGAGCACCTCCCTTATCGGCAGCAGGCTGAGCCGGGTGCGGCCGTCGAGTTGGATGATGTAATAATGAGCCGGCTTTTCAAGTTGCGCCAATACCTGGTTTACCTGGCGGGACTTGGCTTCGGGCTCGGCTTCGTCGTAGCCGTGGGTGCGCAGGTAGCGCAGCGGCAGGTCGGCCAGCGGCGGCGGGAGCTTCCCGGGCACCGCGGGTGCAGGCGCAGTTTGCGGGCGTAGGTCAGCATCGGCGAGCAGCTTCTGCTGGAAAAGCTGGGCGGCACCATCGTGAGTAGTCCGGAAAATGGCGTTGGGACGCGGGCCATAGAGTTTGAACGCAAGGCGTGCGCCACTGCGGAAATTCACCTGCAGCACCCGGTCCTGGGGCCAGGCCACGACGGTTTCGACTTGCTCGCCCAACAAATCGGGGAATAAATCGACGGAATTGGCACGGGCGCGCTGGAAAGTTTCGGGCAGGGCCAGCGCCGGAAAATTCGCGCCCAGTTGGGCTTTCAGCCAAAACTCGGCGGTTCCGTTAGTGAGGCCCACCACCAGCTCGTCCTTCTCCTGCGTGAAGCAGGCCGCCACGCGGTAGCCCCGCAGCTGCTCGGTAAGGGCGGGGGCCAGCTGGCGCAGGAAGTAATAGTTGGTGTGCATATCAGAATTTTTAGCTTCTGGCTTGATTCAAACTGTATCTTCTGGCTTCTCCAAGACCAAAAGCTCAATCAGAATTTCACGAGAACTTTTAACTTCCTGCCAAAACGGCCCTGTAATAGAGGATAGGCTAAGGATAAATAGGCTGGGAGGAAGCAGCAGAACCAGTGGGCTGGCATCACCATCAAGCACTAGTGTCACGGCAATTAGCAGCCCAAAAGCGCAGATTAGTAAGGCAACCAATGCACCGACCCAAAATCCAAAAGGGTTCAAATGATGGCGTAATGTAAGCCTACTGCCCTTACCATGCGGTAGCGCCTCAACCCAGCCGGCCACATTAGGACGATTTGAAACGCTGTTAAACCAGCGAATACGTCTGATTGCAAACGAGTCCGTCCCAACATCACCCCGAAAAGGTTCAGTTCGATACTCAAGCACCCGATTACTCGTGTTTTGCTGAACTCTCGCTAATAGTTCTGATGGCCAGAGAGACGAAACAAACTCTTCTGTCAAAGATGGATACCCCCACATCGCCTATACCTCCACCTTCAGCCCATCATACGCCAGCCGAATCCACGGCGGCAATTCAGCTTCCACATCGGCGTGCCGGCCCAGCTGGTGGCTGATGTGGGTGAGGTAGGCCCGTTTGGGGGCAGCTTCTTCGAGCACTTCGATGGCCTGGGCCAAGGTAAAGTGCGAGATGTGCTGCTCGCGGCGCAGGGCATTGAGCACGATGACGTCGGCCCCACGCAGTTGGGCACGGGTTTCGGGGCTGAGGTGGTTGGCGTCGGTGAGGTAGCAGAAGTTGCCGATGCGGAAGCCCAGCACCGGCAGCTTGTGGTGCATCGCCCGCAGCGGCAGCACGGGCACGCCCAGCACGTCGAACGGTTCGTCGTCGCGCTCGATGGGGTGCAATACCACGCGGGGCACGCCGGGGTACTTGTGTTCGGCAAAAATGTAGGCAAACTCCTGCTGCAGCTGGCGCAGCACGCGCGGCTCGCCATACACGGGCATGTCGGTTTGCTGCCGGAAGTTGAACGCCCGGATATCGTCGAGGCCCGCGGTGTGGTCCTTGTGCTCGTGCGTGAAAAGCAGGCCGTCGAGGTGGGTGACGCGGGCGCGCAGCATCTGCTGCCGAAAATCGGGACCCGAGTCGATAACGAGGCTGCGCCCGTCGACCACCACGTGCACCGACACGCGCAGGCGGTGGTCGCGGTGGTCGAGCGAGCGGCACACGGCGCAGGTGCACCCAATCATGGGCACGCCCGACGAGGTGCCCGTGCCAAGGAAAGTTACTTGCATGATAGTTGTCAGGTGCTCGTTGTCAGTTGTTGGTCAGGCACAAATAGCCGAATAGAACGACCTGACAACTGACAACGAGCAACTGACAACTGGAAACTAGCCGACGTACTGCTTCACTACGCGCACGAGGGCATCGAAGTCGAGCGGCTTGGGCAGGTAATCGGTTACGCCGGCCTCCCGGAACTGGTCCATCGAGTAGTTGTTGGCGTTGCCGGTGATGGCGATGATGGGCAGCTTGTTGATTTTGGGGTCGGCGTGGGCACGGATTTCGCGGGTGCACTGCATGCCATCCTTCACCGGGATGTTGATGTCCATCAGCACGCAATCGATGGGGTTGCCTTCGAGTTGCTTCAGTACTTCGCCGCCGTTTTTGGCCAGCACAATCTTGTACTTCTGAAGCTCGAGGATTTTACGGGTAAGGTTGAGGATAACCGAGCTGTCTTCAGCAATCAGAATCGTCTTTTGGGTATCAACAGACATGCGCGTGGGGTTTTTGTGAGAAGAATGGATGGTAGAGGAGCAGAGGCAAGCAAAAACGAACGGTTTATTCGGCAGCTGTGGCCCGCTGCACTGCGGCCGGATATTCGGCAACGAAGCGTGCAAAGTAATGTTCTAAAAGTTGAAAGCCCGCTGCCCCAGCTTCCATACGTCCTTCCTTGAACTGGCGTTCGAGGTGGCGCGCCTGGGCAGCGAGGGCCACGCCCCCAAGCGTGGCAGAAGTGCCCTTCAGCTGGTGCAGCATGGGCAGTAGCTCGCGAAACTCGGCGCTGGCCACAACTGGTGCTGCGTCGCGCAGCAGGTCGCCGGCTTCCTGCTCGAATTCCTGGTACAGGTCGGTGGTGAACTCCGCTCCGCCCAACTCCATCAGCTGAAGCAGAATAGCTTCGTCAAGGACGGGCTCGGTCGCTGCGCCATCGGGCTCGGGCACCACGGGGCTGGCCACGGGAACGGGCGGCGTTAATACGGCCGCAACGGCAGCGGCAGCTACCGTGGCAGCCGACGTAGAGCGTGGGCCGCGCGGGCGCAGCCAGCGGTGCAGCACTTCGTAGAGGTGGCGGCTTTTTACGGGCTTGCCCACGTAGTCGTCGAGGCCCTGGCGCATGAAGCGGCCGGCATCTTCCTGCATCGAGTAGGCCGTCATGGCCACTACCGGGGGGCAGGCACTGCCCAGCAGGCGGCGAATTTCGGCCGTGGCAGCCACGCCGTCCATGTCGGGCATCTGGATGTCCATAAAAATCATGTCGTACTCCAGGCCGGGCGTTTTCACCAGGCCAATGGCCTCGGGGCCGCCGCCAGCCACGTCGACCTCGCAGCCCAGGCGCGAGAGCAGGCGCTGGCCCACCTTCTGGTTGATGGCGTTGTCGTCGACGAGCAACACCCGGGGTGGGTCTTCGAATGCTTTGAACACCGGGTCGCGCACGGGCGCCACGGCGGGCAGGTCTTCGCGCTGGGCGGCCTTGGTGGCAATCGTGAACCAGAACACCGAGCCCTCCCCTTCATCAGAAAGCACCCCGATTTCGCCGCCCAGCAGCTCGGCTAGCTGCCGGCTGATGCTCAGGCCCAGGCCCGTGCCGCCGTAAGCCTTGCTGGGCGTGGTATCGAGCTGCGTGAAGTTGGTGAAAAGGCGGGCGGCGTTTTCGCTCGAAATGCCAATGCCGGAGTCCTGCACGGCGAAGCGCAGGGTATGCAGCTCGCCGTCGGTACTCACACTGCTCACCACAATGCTAACCGTGCCCTCGTTGGTGAACTTAATGGCGTTGGCCACCAGGTTGCTCAGAATCTGCAGCAGGCGCACTTCATCCGTAACCACAAAGGCCGGCGTGTGGGGCGTGATGTGGTAAGTGAAACGGATGTTTTTCTGCTCGGCGCGGTAGATGAACAGGGAACGGATGCGCTCCATCACGGCGGTCAGCTCGAGGGCCGATTCGTGAATCTGGAGCTTGCCGGCCTGAATTTTCGACAGGTCGAGGATGTCGTTGAGGATGGTGAGCAGGGCGTCGGAGCTCTTGCGCAGCGTGTCGACGTAGTCGAGCTGCTCGTCGTTTTCCACGGTCTGGTCGAGCAGGTCAATCATGCCGATGATGCCGTTCATGGGCGTGCGCAGCTCGTGGCTCATGTTGGCCAGAAACTGGGTTTTGGCCTCTAGCGCGGCTTCGGCGGCATCCTTGGCCAGGCGCAGGTCGTCCTGCATCTGCTTGAGCTCGGTGACGTCGCGGGCAATGCCCTCGGTGCCGCGCCGGCCGTCGACCGAGAGGCGCGCGTTCACCAGCACGCTCACGGGGTGGCCCAACTTGTGCCACATCTGGGTTTCGAAGTTGCGCAGGCCGCCGTTGCGCTCCAGCTCGGCCCCCACGCGGTCGGGGTCGGTGGGGTCGACGTAGTAGAGCGCCACGGGCTGGCCCATCACTTCCTCGGGCTCGTAGCCCAGCACCTCGCGCACCGACGGGCTCACGATGGTGAGCAGGCCCTCGTCGTTGGTCTGGTAATAAATATCCTGGAAGGACTCGAAAATGGAGCGGAACTTCTCTTCCTGGGCCTCCAGGGCAAAATGGGCCCGCTTCTGCTCGGTGATGTCGTGGGCGATGGCCGAGATTTCCTCAAAGGAGCCGTCGCCCAGGTAAATCGGGTTCAGGTACACGTCGGTCCACACGTCGTAGCCCCGGGCATCGCGCAGGCACATCTGGAAGCGCTGGGCCTGGCCCTTGCCGGCCGCTTCGTAGTGCTCCACGAAGGTGTCGCGCTCGTGGGTGGGCATCCGTTCGAGGTCGGCTTGCCACAGGTTGATGCCGCGCACGGGATACGTGCCGTTGCGCCGCAGGAACAGGGCCGCGTAGTTGCGGTTGAAATTCATGAGGTGGCCGTGGGTGTCCACGGTCCACATCACGTGCGAGCCACTTTCGAAAATGGCGTTGAGGCGGGCCGTCTGGCGGCCAATCTGCTCTTCGTTGCGCTTGCGCTCGATGGCCAGCGCCACCTGGTTCGAAATGAAGTGCAGCACGTCGAGGTCGCCGGGCGTGTAGGCGTCCACGCGGTGGTAGTCCTGCACGGCCAGCACCCCAATGATGCGGTCGCCGATGCTCAGCGGCGAGGCCAGCATCACCTCGGGCACCTGGCCGAAGAGGGTGAGCGTGCCGCTGCGCACGAGCTGCTGAAAATCGGCGTGGGTGAGGTAGCGCGGCTGCCCACCGGCGATGATGTACTCCGATACGCCGTCCGAAAACGGCTGGGCGGCCTGCGGCCGGTTCTGCGGGTACTGGTCGACGTGGTACACGAACTGCAGCTGCGTGCGGACATCGTCGCAAAGGGCGATGAACAGGTTGCTGGTTTCGATAATCTTGCTCAGCTCGCGGTGAATCGCGCCGTAGAGACTGGGCAAGTCTTTGGCCGAAATAGCCAGGTTGGCAATGCTGTAGTAGACCTTCTGGAGCCGCTCGGCCTTGATGCGGTCGGTGATGTCGTGCAGGATGGCGCGGCTGCTCATCGGCTGGCCTTCCTCGCGCACCACGCTCATGCTGCCAATGAGGTGCACGGGCTTGCCCAGGCTGGTGAGGAACACGGTTTCGACCTTGTTCACCGGCTCGCCGTCGTACAGGTTGCGCAGCTGATAGAGCAGCTTGGCCTTGTAATAGGGATGCACCACATCGGCGAGGGTGCGGGTGGCCAGCTCGGCATCGGTGTAGCCCAGCTTTTCCTTCCAGGCCTTGTTCACGAAGAGGAAGGCGTTGGTGGCGCTCAGGTGCTGCACCAAATCCTGGGCGTTGTCGAGGAAGTCCTGGAGGTGGGTACTGTCGTTGGCCAGGGCGGGCGAGGCCAGGGTCATTTCGTTGGCTTCCTGGCCGGTCATCCACACGCCGGTGACTTTGCCGGCGGTGTCGCGGGTGTAGCCCGTGCGCCAGTGCACCAGGCGCGGCTGGCCGCCCTGGGTGAGCAAGGTGCGGTCGTAGGCGGTGGGCAGGGTTTCGGTGGCTACGCCTTCGAGGTAGTCGCGGCGGCGCTGCTCTCGCTGGCCCGGGGCCATAAACATTTCGTGGCCGCGCTGGCCCAGTACCTGCTTGCGCGCGTAGCCGGTGAGGTGAAGAAAGGCATCGTTGGCTTCCACGATGACCCCGTCGGTATCGAGCAGCAGGTACACCTGCCCCAACTGGTCGAGCATCGACGCCGGGGAAGGAGCAACAGGACGGGCAGAAGCAGCAGCCGAAAAAGGAGCCATGGTAGCACAACGTAGGATGCCGGAAGAGATATTTCCGGCTAAGATAATTCCGAAGCCGTGGGGCCCGGGCTGTAAATTTGAACAAAAAAACTTAGCGCCGGGCCATTTGGGGCGGCGCGCCCGCTTTCGCTCCGTGCCCAACCCCCTCGCCCCCCGGCTGGTTTTCGCCGTGACCACCGATTTGTGCTTCGACCAGCGCATGCAGCGCATCTGCGGCAGCCTGGCCGCGGCGGGCTACCGGGTGCAGTTGGTGGGGTGGCAGCGGCCGGCCTCGCCCCCGCTCACGCCGCAGCCGTATGCCCAGCACCGGCTGCGCGGCTGGTTTCAGAAGGGCAAGCTTTTTTACCTCGAATACAACCTGCGGCTGCTGCTGTACCTGCTGGGCCAGCGGGCGGCGGCCTGGTGCGCCTGCGACCTCGACACGACCCTGCCCATGTGGCTGCGCGCCCGCCTGGGCGGCCAGCCGCTGGTGTACGACGCCCACGAGCTGTTCACGGAAGTACCCGAAGTGGTGGCCCGGCCCGCCGTGCAACGCCTGTGGCGGGCAGTAGAGCGGTTTATCGTGCCGCGCGCCCGGCTGGCTTATACCGTAGGGCCGGCCCTGGCGCGCCTGTTCGAAGTGCGGTACGGCCGCCCTGTTGGCGTGGTGCGCAACGTGAGCCGCTATGCCCGTGAGCCCTTTCTCGCAACAGCTGGCAGCTACATTCTTTACCAAGGCGCGCTGAACGTGGGGCGCGGTCTGGAGCAACTACTCGATGCAATGCCGGAGGTAGCCGGTCGGCTGGTGATTTGTGGCGAAGGCGACTGCTCGGCCGCGCTGCGGACCCAGGCCGGCCGGCTGGGGCTGCTGGATTCGGGCAAAGTTGAGTTTCGGGGGTTTGTGCTGCCGCAGGAGCTGCGCGAGGTGACCCAGCAGGCAGCAGTGGGCATTATGCTGCTGGAAAATGTGGGGTTGAGCTACTATTACTCCCTAGCCAACAAGTTCTTCGACTACGTACACGCCGGCATTCCGCAGGTCCTCATCGACTTCCCCGAATACCGGGCCCTCAACGACGAATTTGACGTGGCCGAGTTAGTGCCCGACCTTGCCCCGGCTACGTTGACCGCCGCCCTCAACCGCCTGCTGCCCGGCGGCGACGTAGCCCGCTACCAGCACCTGGCCGCCAATTGCCGCGCCGCCGCCCCGCAACTCAGCTGGCAGCACGAGGAACAGGAGCTGCTGCGGCTGTGGAGGCGAGTGGTGCAGCTCCCGGCACATTGAAATTTATTTGCATCCTCTACAATTTATTCAGGCCTTTATACTCATGAAAAAAATTCTCTCTGCCCTGCTGCTCGGCACAGCCTGCTTTGCTACCGGAGCTTTCGTAGCCCGGCCCACGGCTCCCGACGAAATAACGGTGCCCATGCTGCGCACAGCCCAGCAGCTGTTCGGCTTGAACTTCAACGATGCGCAACTCGACTCGACCCGCCGCAACCTGAGCGGCTACCGCGACAGCTACGAGGCGTTGCGCAAAGTGCCGCTGCCCAACAGCGTGGCCCCGGCCGTGGGCTTCGACCCGCGCCCGCTGCACATGCGGCAGGCCCAGCTGAGCGGAGGCGGAAGTGCTGGCCGGCTGCCGGCTACGGGCAAAGTGGCGCTGCCCGCCAACCGCGACGACCTGGCCTTCTACACGGTGCGCCAGTTAAGCGAACTGCTGCGCACCAAGCAAATTACTTCGGAAGCACTGACCACGTTCTTTTTGGCCCGTCTGAAGAAGTATGACCCGCAGCTGCACTGCGTCATCACCCTCACCGAAGACCTGGCTTACCAGCAAGCCAAGCAGGCCGACGCCGAAATCAAGGCCGGCCGGTACCGGGGGCCGCTGCACGGCATTCCGTTTGGGGTGAAGGACTTATTCAGCGCCAAAGGCTACAAAACCACCTGGGGCTCGGTGCCTTTTAAGGAGCAGGTACTGGACGAGGACGCCGCCGTGGTGGAACGCCTGCGCGAAGCCGGCGCGGTGCTGGTGGCCAAGCTCACGCTGGGCGAGCTGGCGCAGGGCGATGTGTGGTTCGGTGGCAAAACCCGCACGCCCTGGGATGTAACCAAGGGCTCCAGCGGGTCGTCGGCCGGGTCGGCTTCGGCGGTGGCGGCGGGGTTGCTGCCGTTTGCCATTGGCACCGAAACCCTGGGCTCCATCCTTAGCCCGAGCACGGCCTGCGGGGTGACGGGCCTGCGCCCCACCTACGGCCGGGTGAGCCGCGCCGGGGCCATGGCCCTGAGCTGGACCATGGACAAAGCCGGCCCGCTGGCTCGTTCGGCCGAGGACTGCGCCATCGTGCTGGCCGCCCTCACCGCCGCCGGCCCCGATGCCCGCGACCCTGCCACCATGCTGGCCCCCAACCGCTTCGAGTACGCTTTCGGCAACAGCATCAAAAAGCTGCGCGTGGGCTACATCAAAAAGGCTTTTGACCAAGACTACCCCACTAAGGCCAACGACCTGGCCACCCTCGAAGTGCTGCGCAAGCTGGGCGTGGAGCTGGTGCCGCTGGAGCTGCCCGCCCTTTCGCCGGGCATGCTGCGCTTCATTCTCACGGCCGAAGGCGCGGCGGCGTTCGACGACCTCACCCGCTCGGGCCGCGACGGGCAGATGGTGCTGCAAAACCGCTCGGCCTGGCCCAATACCTTCCGCTCATCGCGCTTCATTCCGGCCGTCGAGTATATCCAGGCCCAGCGCGTGCGCAGCCTGCTCATCGAGCAGATGGATGCCCAGCTGAAGGGCTTCGACTGCTACATCACGCCCACGTTCAGCACCAGCCTGGTGCTCACCAACTTCACCGGCCACCCGGCCATAGCGCTGCCCAATGGCCTGACTGCCGCCGGCTTGCCTACCACCATCACCTTCCTGGGCCAGCTCTACGAAGAAGGCAAGCTTCTGGCGCTGGCCAAAGCCTACCAGGACGCAACCAGCTTCGACGAAAAGCACCCGCCGCTGCAATAGTGGCGGTTTGTGGCCGTTTTACCGGCCCTGCCAACCGGTGGGCCCGGCCCGGCAATGTGCGCTTGGGCAGTACCTTGCAGGTTACTACGGCGCGGCATTCGCTGCCCGCAGGTTGAATTTGCTCCGGCTTATGAGGTTTTTTCTGACGCTGGTTATGCTGCTGTGGGGCGCGGGGTTGCGAGCGCAGCCGGTGCCGCCGCCAGTTTTCACCGATGCGGCCGGGCGCTGCCAGCTCACGTATGCGAGCCCCTGGCAGCTGCAAAAAAGGCCCGCTACTGGTGCAACGGCCACCTTCCGGGCCGGCGATACGGCAGTGGTAGCCACCCTGCGCATTATGCCCTTGCCCGACGACCGCCGCGACTTCCGCCTGCTGGGCGAGGGCCGGCCCGACTCGGTGCGGCGGCGCCTGCTGGCCTTGCCGCTTGTGCATATTCTGCGGCTCGACCAGCGCGCCGGGGCCAGCTTCGATGAGGTGGCCTACGACTATTCTTTTGGGGGCAACCGGCCCGGCACGCGTACTCACGTAATGGGGCGTCAGCTGTGGCGGGGCGGCTACGAGTTTCGCGTCGAATACCGGGCCCGCGTCAGCCACGACAGCACCTATCTGGCGGCTGGTCAGGCACTGCTGGCCTCGTTTGCCTTCACCAGCACGCCCTGGGCCAGCCGCCGCTACGACGACCAGCTGTGCGATGGCAAGATGTACGGCATTTCGGCGCTGCACCAAGTTGATGGGCATTGGGAAGATGACTGCCGCAGCATCCACGAGTTTATCGCAGACGACCCCACGGCCCCGCCCAAAGTGCACCGCCGGGTGCTGCCTTTCCAGTCCTATGCCCTGGCCAAAGGCTTCGATAACTGCCTGTACTCGGTAACCAAAGCTCCTACCGATGCGCCCGAGCGCGTGTACCGCTACGACCCCGCCACCCACAAAGGCGCTTACACTGATTGGGTCTTGCCCCCGCAAGGCGGCGAAAACGTCTGGATTTCAGCCAGTACCGACGACCGCGGCGACCTCTACTTTATGGCTTCCGACGCCAACCTGCTGGTGCGCATCAGCCCGCACGATGGCAAGGTGAGCACCGTCTGGACCGCCGACCCACTGCGCAAGGCCCCGTTTTACCCCTACATCGCCTTTGCTAGCGCCGGCACCCACGGCAACTTCTGTCTCGACGACTCGAACACCATGTACTTGGTGTACAGCACCGACGGCTCGCTGCTGAAAATCAACCTGCCCACCCAAAAGCCCTTTGCCGAGCAGATGTTTCTGAGTGGCCTGCCTGCCCGCGGTGGCTACAGCGACTTGCTGATGCAGAACGATGCCACCGGCCGCCGCCGCATGTACCTGGCCGGCCCGCACGGGCTGTACACCGTCGACCTGGCCAGGCACCAGGCCACCCGCCTGCGCAAGGGTACCTACACCGACCTGGCCGGCTGCAACCTGTTCCGGGTCGTGACGCCGCCCCACCCGGCCCCGCCGGCCCCCACCACTGCCACCTTAGAAGGCCGCGTGCTCGACGCCACAACGCTCCGTCCCCTACCCGCCGCCAGCCTCCGCCTCGACCGCCCCGAGGGCAGCGTGGGCGTACTGCTTTCGGCCAAAGGCGACTTCGCCTATACCAGCGCCACGCCCGGCCGCCCCTACCGCTACCACGCCGAGCACCCCGGGTACTTCCCTGGCGACAGCACCTGGGCCGCCGCCCCCGGCCCGCTAATGCACGACGTGCTGCTGCGCCCGCTGGCAGTTGGCGAAACGCTGTCCTTGGCACAGGTGCAGTTTGAGCAGAGCAAAGCGGTGCTGCTGCCCACCTCCTACCCCGCCCTGGGCCAGCTGGTGCGCCTCTTGGTCGATAACCCCGGCCTGCATATTGAGCTGCGCGGCCATACCGACAACGTGGGCCCGCCCGAAAAAAACGTTGTGCTTAGCGAGCAGCGCGTCGATGCGGTAATGGCTTACCTGGTGAGCCACGGCGTGGAGGCCCCGCGCATAACCGGCTTGGGCCTGGGGGGCGCCGAGCCCATTGCCAGCAACGAGCAGGAAGCCACCCGCCGCCTCAACCGCCGCGTGGAGTTCCGCATTACCGGCCTCGACCCGCCGTTGCAGGAAGCTTCCCCTTTTCCGGAGCCGCAGCCGTAGCGTGACGTTCTCAAAATTGGTCATCCTAAGCATTCTGCGACTAAATAGCTTCGTTTATCTCCCGTGTCTCTGCTCCCCCCACACATTATCGCCCGGCTCGCACCCACTGCCGCCGACCCGCGCCCTGTCCTGCTGACAATAGCCGGGCCCACGGCGGTGGGCAAAACCGCCCTGTGCGTACAGTTGGCTCAGCAATTCGGCACTGAAATAGTGTCGGCCGACTCGCGCCAGTTTTTTCGTGAGCTCAGCATTGGCACAGCCAAGCCTACTCCGGCTGAAATGCAGGGCGTGCCGCACCACTTCATCAACAGCCACAGCATTGCGCAGGACTACAGCGCCGGGCGCTTTGCCACCGATTGCCACGCCGTGCTGGCCGACTTGTTCAAGCAACACCCCGTCGTCATCCTCACCGGCGGCTCGGGCCTCTACGTGCAGGCCGTGACGGACGGCCTCGATGCCCTGCCCGACGTGCCGCCCGAGGTGCGGGCCCAGTTGCACAGCGAACTGGCAACCCACGGCTTGCCCCACCTCGTGGCCGAGCTGGCTGCAACCGACCCGGTCGCCCACGCCCGCATCGACCAACAAAATCCCCAGCGCATTGTGCGTGCCCTCGAAATCACGCGAGCGACCGGCCGGCCTTTTTCCAGTTTCCACACTGTCGGCCCACCGCCCGAAAACCCACTTTTCCGCAATGTGAAAGTGGCGCTCACCCGCGAACGGGAGGAGTTGTACCAGCGTATCAACCTGCGCGTTGAGCACATGCTCGCCGCGGGCCTGCTCGATGAGGTACGCGGCATAATGACCTACCGCCACCACCATGCGCTGCAAACCGTGGGCTACACGGAAATATTCGGCTTTCTGGATGGCGAGTACGACTGGGACGAAGCCGTGCGCCTGCTCCAGCGCAACACCCGCCGCTACGCCAAGCGCCAGCTTACGTGGCTGCGCCGCGACACGGCGTATGAGTGGGTAGATTTGAGCAATATGCCCGTAAAGTAGAACGTCATGTTGAGCGAAGTCGAAGCATCTCGCGTGCAATAGCGACTCAATCGAATGAATTACTACAACACGCGAGATGCTTCGGCTACGCTCAGCATGACGTCCTTTTTTGTGCCATTTAAGCGCTACACGCTCAGTATCTCGACCATCCGCATAAAGCTCTGGTTGATAAGCTTCTTCTTGTTGATGGTATCAATGAACGGGGTGTACACCAGCTTTTTGTCTACAATACCGGCCATCACGTTGCGCATGCCGTTCATCAGGCCTTCTACGGCCGCAATGCCGATTTGCGAGCCGAGCAGGCGGTCGGCAGCCGTAGGTGAGCCGCCCCGCTGAATGTGGCCGATAACAGTAACGCGGGTATCGAGCTGCGGAATGGCTTCCTTTACGCGGGCTGCGGTGTTGGTGGCATTGCCTTCGTCTTCACCCTCGGCCACAATCACGATAAACGAGGTTTTCGAACGCTTCCAACCGGCCTGTAGCGTATCAATCACAACGTCCACGCTCATTTGGGTTTCCGGAATCATCACGATTTCGGCCCCGCCGCCGATAGCACATGGAATGGCGATGTAGCCCGAGTCGCGGCCCATTACTTCCACGAAAAAGCAGCGGTCGTGCGAGTCGGCCGTGTCGCGGATTTTGTCGATGCAGTCTAGCGCCGTATTCACGGCGGTGTCGTAGCCAATGGTGTAGTCGGTGCCGTACAGGTCGTTGTCGATGGTGCCCGGCGCGCCCACAGTTGGGATACCAAACTCTTCCTCAAAAATCATGGCCCCGGTGAAGGTGCCATTGCCGCCAATGGCCACCAAACCCTCGATGCCATTGTTCACCAGCTGGTCGAAGGCCTGCTGACGGCCTTCCTTGGTCATAAACTTCTGGCTGCGGGCTGACTTCAGGATGGTGCCGCCCTTCTGCACAGTGTTGGATACCGAAGCCGAATCGAGCCGCACGAACTCGCCCTTAATCATGCCGCTGTAACCCCGCATAATGCCGTATACTTCAATGCCGTGGTACGTGGCCGTACGCACTACCGCCCGGATTGCGGCGTTCATGCCCGGCGCATCGCCTCCACTCGTAAAAACCGCAATTCTCTTCATCTGAACATTCATATAGCAAGCAGGCGCGCAAACTGCACCCAAACCCCGCAAAGTTGGCGAAACGAATGCAAACCCTCAACTAACTGCCTAAGATTCGCGTAAAACCACTGATTAGCATTTTTCTGATTTCGGTAATATTCCCGCAACAACCGGCCTGTTTTCCGTGTATCTTACCAATGAAATCGAGGTTTCGATTGAGAAATTATCTTTTCACCCTTAATTCCCACGTTTATGTTCGGATTTTTTCAAAATGAGCAAGCCAAAAAAATAAAGGGCCATTTGCTAAATCTCGCGGCGCTGGCGAAAGCCGACGGACACATCGACGCGCGGGAAATGAACTTTATTATTGCGGTGGGCAAGAAGAATGGCATCAGCTCGTCGGAAGTGCAGGAGTTGGTATCGGGTGCCAAAGGCACCAGCAGCGACCTGCCTACCAACGATTCCGAGCGGTTCGACCAGATTTTTGACCTCGTGGACATGATGCTCGCCGATGGCATCGTGGACGATACAGAAATGGATTTTTGCATTATGATGGCTGAGAAGCTCGGCTTCCGCAAGGCCATTGTGGGCGTGTTGGTACGCAAAATTTCGCAGGGTGTGAAGGATGGTCATCCCCGCGAGCGCATCAAGGAAGAAAGCAACCAGTTCCTGAACTACAACGAGTTGCCGCGTCCCATCGTCAACCTGAACTAGCGTTTACTTGTCCGCCGCTTCGGCGGTTGTTCCGGCCCGTTGGGGGTGGCTCGCTCGGCGGGCTGCACCAACGGACCGGCTGCATTACGGGCAAACCCGGTCCTATTCGCCAGCCACGTAGGCAATGGCCCGCAACAAGGCCGCGCAGGCCTCGTCAATCTCCGTTTCGGAGATGGTGAGTGGTGGGGCCAGCCGCAGCGAGTTGTCGCAGAACAAGAACCAATCCGTCAGGACACCCTCGTGCTCCAGCGCCCGGTCGATGATGGGCTTGAGGACAGCAAATGAGTCGAATTCCACCGCCATCAGCAGCCCGCAACCCCGTACGGTCCGAATGGCAGGGTGCTGCAGCTGCGCCCGAAACCGGGCGGCTTTGGCAGTTGCGCCGGCCGGCAGCTGCTCGTCCTGCATGATTTGCAGGGTAGCCAGGGCCGCCGCGCAACTCACCGGGTGTCCGCCGAAGGTGGTGCAGTGCCCCAGAATGGGGTTGGTTTTGAAGCCCGACATGATTTCGGTGCTCGATATAAACGCGCCAATGGGCATGCCGCCACCCATGCCTTTGGCACACACCAGAATATCGGGCTCGATGCCGAACTGCTCGAACGCCCACATAGTGCCGGTACGCCCGTAGCCGCACTGTATCTCGTCGAGAATGAGCAGCGCGCCTACTTCGCGGCAGCGGCGGCGCAGCGCCGGCAGGTAGTAAGACGAGGGCACGCGCACGCCCGCTTCCCCCTGCACGGTTTCGATGACTACGGCTGCCGTACGCTCAGTGATGAGCATCAGGTCAGCAAAGTCGTTGTGGCGAATGTGACGCACGTCGGGCAGCAGGGGGCGGAAGCTGTTTTTGAAACCCTCGGAGCCGGTGATGGACAGGGCGCCGTGGGTGGAGCCGTGGTAGGCGTTGAGGCAGGAAATAAGCTCGGTGCGGCCGGTGTGGCGCTTGGCCAGCTTCAGGGCGCCCTCGATGGCCTCGGTGCCGGAGTTGGTGAAGTAGACGGAATCGAGGTGGGCCGGCAAGGTTTGGTGCAAGGCCTGAGCCAGCTGCGCGGGCACGGCCTGTACCAACTCGCCATACACCATCAGGTGCAGGTACTTGTCGAGCTGGGCCTGAATGGCCGCCAGTACGCGCGGGTGGCGGTGGCCCACGTTGCTCACGCCAATGCCCGAAATAAGGTCGAGGTAGCGGCGGCCGTCGGGGGCGTACATGTACACCCCTTCGGCCCGCTCAATTTCCAGCAGCAGCGGAAAATCGGAGGTTTGGGCCTGGTGGCGGAGGAATAATTGGCGCGGCGTAACGACGGAGGGTGAGGAATTCAACGGCTGGGACGGCTTTTCTGGTGGTTGGGCGAGCAATTACTCGCACTATTCTCAACCACCTATTCGGCCATTTGATTATCCCACAAAAGTAAAGAGGCCGCTGCGGGGGCAGCGGCCTCTTGAAAAAATGAGCAAGCGCCGGCTTAGTCGTTGCCGATTCCAGCCTGCCCGGCCCCACCGCCCCCACCGGCCACGCGCCTGATAACTTCCTTGGTGAAGTCGCGCTCGGCCTGAAACAGCTGGGCCACTTGGCGCAGGGAAATTACTTTCTGGAACTTCTCGAAGTACTCCTTTTCGAGGTTCAGCTCTTGCTGGCGGGTGTTGAAAGACTGCGTGAAGTTTTCGCGCAGCTGCTGGTCAGTCATGCCTTCGGTGATGTCGCGGCGCAGCAGGCGGCCACTGCGGTTCAGCTCGCGCCGGCGGTCGGAAAACTCGTTGTAGAGCGGCCAGAACTTCTGGGCCTGCTCCTGCGTGAGCGACACGCGGTTGGTAATGAAAGCAATTTTGGCGTTCTCGAGCTGGCCGAGGCGCTGGGCCCGGCGGCCGCCCTGGGCCTGTGCGGCCGGGGCCAGCAACAGCAGCAGTGCTGCCAAGCTCAGGAATCGCAATACGGATGAGAAAACGGACATGGTTCTGAAACGGAAGAGCAGGTAATTATAGATAAGTAGGGTCGTCGGTGGGCTGAGCGTCGAGCGCGTCGTTCAACTCTTCGTCCGACACGCGCAGAAATCCTTTTGCAATGTCAGGATGCGCGGCGGTGAGGGTGGCCAAATCGGATGACTCCACGCGGGCACCGCTTGTGAGCAGGTAGTTGGCCAGCTCGGTGCGGGGCACGGCATCGAGGGCAGCAGTACCAGCGGTGGCGGGCACCAGCGGAGCGGAGCCGCTCAGGTAGAAGGAGGCCGCAAAGCCCCCCAGTACGGCCACCGAGGCCAGCCCCGTGCGCAATGCCGGCGAGAGGAACGCGAACCAACCCCAGGCCGTGGAAGCATCACGGGCGTCGGCCTGCGGCAGGCGGGCCATGATGCGGGTAGGTAATTTATCGAAGTAGTCGGCGGGCGGCTCGCTCAGCAGCGGGCGGGGCCGCCGAGGGTGCGCGTCGAGCTTAAAAGCAGGTTTCATGAGCGTTGGATGATAATGAGGGGCGAACGTTTAATGCAACGGATAAAAAATAGGATAGGTAGCGGGGCTAATCATCGGTGTTGCGGGTAACGTATTCTTCCACCTTCTTCACGGCGTGGTGGTAGCTGGCTTTCAGGGCGCCTACGCTGGTGCCGGTTACTTCGGCCATTTGCTCGTAGGGCATTTCGTCGTAGTAGCGCAGGTTGAAGACGAGGCGTTGCTTGTCGGGTAGGCGCAGAATGGCTTTTTGCAGCTTTAGCTCAATTTCGTCGCCGGCAATGGCGGGGTCGGCTTCTATTTTAGCAGCCAACTCGGCCCCCACGTCCGTGAGCGGCAACAGGAACTTGCGGCGCTTGCTGCTGAGGAAGTTCAGGCACTCGTTGGTGGCAATGCGGTAAATCCAGGTGAAAAGCTGGGCATCCTGCCGGAAGTTCTCGAGGTGCTTCCACACCTTCACAAACACGTCCTGGGTGAGGTCGTCGGCGTCGTCGTGGTCCACCACCATTTTGCGCACGTGCCAGTACACCTTGCTCTGGTACTTGCGCACGAGCTGGTTGAAGGCCAGGTTGCGGCTGGCGGGGTCCTGGAACTTGAGGAGAATTTCGTGGTCTTCCAAACGCGCGATACTAGCAAAAACGGCTTCTTGGAGGGCTTAAAGTTGGCAATGTTTAACCGAGGCAAAAATATTTCCCATCTTTAGCCTGGCTTTCCACTTCATATTCCAGCCCAGCAACTTGTTAAATGCCTTCTAAAACGTTTTACCTCGACGATGCCCGCACCGAGCCCCTCACTGCCAGTTGGGGCTTTCTCTTCCGCAACTTCACCGTCAGCTACGCCGGAAATGCTTTAGAGCCAACCAACCCGGAAGCGACCATTGCCCAAGGCCGCCAGTATCGCCTGCCCGACGGCCGCATTTTCTCGGCGCAGCACAAGCAGAACAGCTACCCACAGGAAATGGAGCTGCTCATTGAGGGCCAGCCGGTACCCGGCAGCGGCACTCATCCGCAAGAGCGCATCAAGCAAGCGTGGTACGCCCTGCTCTTTATCGGGGTAATGAGTATTGGCTTTGGGCTATGGGCAGAACTCGGCCAAGTTGCGGTTTTGCTTCAGAATAGTATCGGTTGGGGTTCTTTCGGCGAGGGTATTATTTTCGTGGCCTTGGGCTGGCTGGGGTATTACCGACGCTCTGCGCTCGCCCTTACAATTGCCCTCGTCATTCTGGTTGTAGAAAGCCTTTTGAGCATTGGTTCTTCCTTGGCGATGGCACAAAGCGCAGCGCTAGGAGGTGTAGTCATACGGTTGTTTTTCTGCTTAACTGTATATCGCGGCATGAAGGCTGCCCGGCTGCTTCGGGCAGAAGATATCACATTAACTAATTCATCTACTTAACAGCCCTACAGGGCTCGTTTTGGCGCGATAAATGTTTAGCATCTGAGTAGCAGACATAGACTTTTCACACTACGTAGCTGCTACTACTCATGAAACCAACTTCACTCCTTACAGCCTGCTTGCTGGCACTTTCAAGCCTGACGGCGGTTCCTGCTTTTGCCCAACACCATGTTTCGGCTACGGTATCACAAAGCAATCAAACGAGCTTCAAAATTGAAGAACCCGCTTTTGTTATCTACCTCTCGAACGCAGGCCAAATAGCCGATTTTAGCGTCAACGCCAGGGGCAAATTTGCTTATGATTTGCACGGACGCTTAGAAAAAGCGGGCCCAATTGCCATCGACTACGATTTACACAACCGTATTGAGAAAATCGGTGATGAATCTATTTCGTACGATTTGCACGGCCGAGTAGAGAAAATTGGCACCTTGCGTATCTCCTACGACCTGCATAACCGCATCGACCAAATTGGGGACACCCGCATCTCCTACGACTTTCACGGCCGGGTCGACAACATCGACTGATAAAAGAGCTTAAACCGCCTGCTACCAAAAAGCCCCCGTAGCTTCTCAGTTGCGGGGGCTTTTTGGTTGTGCGAAAAGCTACTTCCGGTTCATCACCGCTGCTACAGCGGCCATGATGGCGGCATGGGTGATGCCATATTCTTTTCATCAATTGGTCCGGGGGTGCCTCTTTTGCCAAAACTGTAGTGCACGGCCACCAACTTCTGGGGCTGCGGCTCTTCGCAGGCCCGCAGGGCAATGCTGTCGCTGCGGCCGCCGTTCACCTTAAAACTGAATACCATCCTTGGGGATGTTGGGTTCTCTTTCAATGAAAAAACCCCGTTTTAATAAATAATATTATAAGTATTGTCTTATCATCGATACATTTGATGACTTGCCATATTGCCAAATATTCACTCATCCTCACATCACCATCTGCATGAAAGTACGGTTACACTATTACCTCCTGGGGCTGTTGCTCGTGGGAGCCAGCCAGGCCAATGCCCAGAAGCTGGACGTCAGGAAAAGGCTGAGCGGTTTCGATAAAACCGTGGGACAGATGCTAAAGGAATGGAATGTGCCGGGCTGCGGCATTGCCGTGGTGGTGAAGGACAAGCTAGTTTTTGCCCAGGGCTATGGCTTTCGCGACCTAGAAAAGAAGCTGCCGGTGACGCCCACCACCTTGTTCCCCATTGCGTCGAACACCAAGCTTTTCACCGCTAGCGCCGTGGGCCTGCTGGTGGAAGAAGGCAAGCTGGACTGGGACCAGCCGGTGAAGAAATATGTGCCGCAAATTCAGTTTTACAACGACGACCTGACGGCCAACATCACCATGCGCGACATGCTTTCGCACCGCACCGGCATGTCGCGGCACGACCGCATCTGGAGCGGCTCGAGTTTTAGTCGTCAGGAGCTGTTCGACCGATTGAAGTACTTGGAGCCCAGCCTGCCGCTGCGCCAGGGGTACTTGTACAACAACATGATGTACGCCGCCGCCGGGCACATTGTGGAGTTGCTATCGGGGCAAACCTGGGAGGAGTATGTGCGGACCAAATTCTTCGTGCCCCTGGGCATGTCGCGCACCATCTTCTCGTCGGTGGACATGCAGCAGCAGCCGGATTTCCTGACCGCCTACTACGAAAAGCGCGACACGACCACGCTGGCACCCTACCCTTTTTACACCCGCCAGCAGGGCGTGGGCCCGGCCGGCGCGATTGTATCCGACCTTAATGACATGTCGCATTGGCTGATTATGCAGATGCACGGCGGCAAATTCAACGGCAAGGTGGTGGTTCCCAATTCCGTGATTCGGGCCACCCTGCAGCCGGCGGCGCTGGCCGCCACGGTGCCGGACAAGTACTACGAGGAAATTAACTCGATGTACGGCATGGCGCGGTACACCTCCAGCTACAAGGGGCACTACCGCACCCAGCACGGCGGCTCCATCGGGGGCATCTACTCGCAGGTTTCGTTTATGCCGAACGACAGCGTCGGCGTGATTGTGTTTATGAACGGCGTGCACGCCCGGCCTATGCTCGACGGGCTAGTGAACACGGTGTACGACCGGGTGATGGGCCTGGAGGCCACGCCCTGGAACGAGCGCAACCTGAAAAACTACCGCCTCGCCAAAGCCACCGCGCGGGCCGCCCGCCGCAAGCCCGGCACCGACCGGGTGCTGAACACTCAGCCCTCGCACGCGCTGGCCGACTACGTGGGGCAATACGAGGACCCGGCCTACGGCGTACTCCAAATCAGCCAGGAGGCTGGTAAGCTGCGCTTCACGTTCAACGACAAGAGCTTGCCGCTGGAGCATTACCACTACGACCGTTTCACCTCCGCCAACGACGAAGTATTTGGCCAGTGGTCCTTTACCTTCGGGTCCGATGCGCAGGGCAACATTTCGCAGGCTCGAATCAGCATGGATGAAAAGGAAGTAGTGTTTGTTAAGAAGGCCGACGCCCGCCTGCAGGACCCTGGCTTTCTCAAAACCCTGGCCGGGCAGTACGAGCTAAACGGCAGCACGATGAACGTGGCATTCGGCAATAAAGAACTGACCATGAGCACGTCGCCCCTCACCCACCTGGACGCCTACAAAAACAACACCTTCCGAATGCGCGAGTTCTCGGACCGAACCGTTCAGTTTGCGCTGGACGCCAGCGGCAATCCCACCGGCTTCAACGTGACTCAAAACGGCATAACCGTACAATACAGCCGGAAGAAGTAGACACTGAGCCTTTCCCAGGAAGCCGAAAATCGAAAGCGTTTGTAACCAAAAAGCCCCCGCAGCCTTGTAGCTGCGGGGGCTTTTTGCTCGTGCACAGAATTACTTTTTCCGCTTCATCACCGCTTCCACAGCGGCCACAATGGCGGCATCGGTGAGGCCGTATTTCTCCATCAGCTGGTCGGGGGTGCCGCTTTCGCCGAAGCTGTCGTGCACGGCCACCATTTCCAGGGGCAGGGGCTCTTCGCGGGCCAGCAGCTGGGCGATGCTGTCGCCGAGGCCGCCGTTCATCTGGTGCTCTTCGGCCGTTACCACGCAGCCGGTCTTGCGGGCCGAAGCGAGGATGGCCTGCGCATCGAGCGGTTTGATGGTGTGGATGTTGATGATTTCGGCGTTGATGCCCTTTTCGGCCAGGAGCTTGCCGGCGAGCACGGCTTTCCACACCAAGTGGCCGGTGGCGAAGATGCTTACGTCGGTGCCTTCGTTCATCAGCCAGGCTTTGCCGATTTCAAACTTCTGGTCGGCGGGCGTGAAGTTGGGCACCACGGGGCGGCCGAAGCGCAGGTACACCGGGCCGTGGTGGTCGGCGATGGCGATGGTGGCGGCCTTGGTCTGGTTGTAGTCGCAGGGGTTGATGACGGTCATGCCGGGCAGCATTTTCATCATGCCCAGGTCTTCCAGAATCTGGTGGGTGGCGCCGTCTTCGCCCAGTGTGAGGCCGGCGTGTGAGGCACAGATTTTCACGTTCTTATCCGAATAGGCGATGCTCTGGCGAATCTGGTCGTAGACGCGGCCGGTGCTGAAGTTGGCAAACGTGCCCGTGAAGGGAATTTTGCCGCCAATGGTCATACCGGCGGCTACGCCCATCATGTTGGCCTCGGCAATGCCCACCTGGAAAAACCGCTCGGGGAAGGCCTTTTTGAAGGCATCCATTTTAAGCGAGCCGGTGAGGTCGGCACAGAGGGCCACCACGTTGGGGTTGGAAGCACCCAGCTCGGCCAGGCCGGCGCCGAAGCCGCTGCGGGTGTCTTTCGATTCGGTGTAGGGAAAGTCTTTCATGGGGAAGTTGGGTTGGGGCCGCGAGCGGCTGGGCGTTACAATTAAAGAACTAGCGCTGAGTGCGCTTTTGACGGAGGTACACCCGCAGCGCTTCATTAGCGGCACGGTCTTGTGGGTGATGCAGGTGAGTAATCATGAGCTCGATTAGCTGAGGGTCATCGCTGTGCAACTGGCGTATCAGGGTTTCTTCAGGCATAGAAAGCAGCAAGCCCCCCAGTACCGCCACGACAAATACTCGCCGGTTGATACGCTGATTTAAGGCAGAGACGAAAATGAATACCGCCAACAACGACACTCCAATCAGTAGCATCATTACTCCGCCTTTCCAAAACATCAGCTTGAATAACATTCCAATAAGCACGGTGGCTCCGCTGATGTACATCACTTTCGGAGCTAGAGTATCCAAAAAGAACGATTGGCTCGTCGTTACCGGAAATGAATTATCTGTACTAAAATACTGCTGAGGAAAATTAACTTCATCCAGCAATTTACGTGGTTCAAATGCTTTTAAATAGTACACTATTGCTAAGCCTCCCACACCAACAAGACTTAGTGTTTTACCCGCTCTCATGTGACTCCAAAGCAGTACGGCGGCCAGCACACTAAGAAAACTGTAAATCAGCTCTGGTTTAGGCAGCATGACGTCGTACAGAAAGCTCTTTTGGGGTTCAGTCGCTTCCATAATTACTTCCCGAAAATGGCTACTGAAGTCGTCTGCCCGCTGCGGATACTGAAATTGCGCACATCCGTAAACCTGCTGCCGTTGCTGGTGCCCGTGCGAAACACCAGCCGGTAGGCGCCCGGCTGCATCGGCAGGTTCATTTTGCTGTTACCACCTTCGGGCAGGCTGTAAATCCAGGTTTGTGATTCATCGTCGTTCAGCTGGTAAATGCTGCCGTAGCCTTTGAGGTCGGAGGTGATGTTGAGCGTGCCGGGCGCGGCGTAGGTCACGGCGGTTTCCTGGCCTTGCTTGATGGTGAGGCGGCGCACGATGCGCGGTAGGGTCAGTACCTCGACTTCGTAGTTGCCGGCCAGCAGTTTCTGGCGGCTGCCGAAGTTGCCGGCCGTCACGGTGGTGCGGTCGGGGGTGCGCACCACGGCGCGCATGGTGCCGTAGGGGTTGGGCGTGAGCTGCGGGCTTTGGAGTGCGAGCGTGCCCTGCGGCGTTTTGTAGGTGAGCACGTTGGCCTTGCCGGGCGTGATGGCCAGGCTGGCCTGGCGTACGGGTGGCACGGTGTTGATGACGAGGTCGTAGCTCTGGAGCGCGTCGATGTCGAGCACGTCGGCGCGGCCTTGGGCGTCGCGGTAGTGCACGTAGTTGTACTCGGGCTGGCCGGTCACGTTGTTCACGAAAGTGAGGTTGACGTTGCTTTCCACGGGCTTGCCGGCGGCATCCGTCAGGTTGACGGCGACGGTGGTTTTGCTCAGTGTTTTGGCGATAACATCGTTCATCACCGTGCGGAACGTGGCGACCTCGGCAGCGTTGTAGTACTGCCCCAGGCATTCGAGCTGCTTACCAAAATCCCGCTCGGCCCCAATCCCAATCACAAACGGCTTCAGGAACACGCGCTTGCGCTGCAGGGCCAGCGAGGCCGCGCAGGGGTCGCGGTTGCACGATTCGAGGCCGTCGGTAATGAGCAGCAGCACGTTGCGGGAGGTTTTATCGCTGGGGAAGTCGTTAGCCGACTGCTCCAGCGAGTAGGTAATGGGCGTATTGCCTTGGGCTTTGAGCTCCGCCAGCTTCTTATTGATGGCGGCCGCGTTGCGCGGCGCAAACGGTACTTCTAGGCGCGAGTCCTCGCAGTTCTTGTCGGCGTTCGGGTACTGGTGGCCGTACACGCGCAGGCCCAGCTCCAGGTTGGGGCAGGCGTTGAGCGAGTCGGCCATTTTGCTGAGCATGCGCTTGGCTACGTTCCAGCGGAGCTGGCCTTCCCACGGAGCCATCATCGAGCCCGAGGCATCGAGCAGGAAGAGAATGCGGGTGACTTTGGGTTTGGTGGGAGCGGCATTCTGAGCGGCTCCTATTCTACCAATGAGCAGAAGCAACAGTAGGGCTGCCCAACGAAACCTCACCCCCCAGCCCCCTCTCCGGTAGAGAGGGGGAGCTAAGCGAACTTCGAACGAAGTCGTCAGGCTCCCCCCTCTTTTTTGGAGAGGGGGGCCGGGGGGGTGAGGTTTGGCTAGCACAACGCTAATAGTCGCCGTTGGTGCCCACTTTCAGCTGTTCCAGCGCTTCGGCCAGCTGCTTGTCGTTGGGTGCCACGCCGTGCCACTTGTGGCCGTCCATCATAAAGTCGACGCCGAAGCCCATTTTGGTGTCCATGATGAACATGATGGGTTTGGCTTTGCCGGTAGCGGCTACGCAGTTTTCGAGCATGGGCAGCAGCGCATCGAAGTGGTTGCCGTCGCCCTCGAACACCTGCCAGCCGAAGGCCTTGAACTTGGCGCCGATGTCGCCCAGGCCGCCGATTTCGTCGGTCGAGCCATCAATCTGCTGCCCGTTGCGGTCGACGATGGCCACGAGGTTGTCGATTTTGTGGTGCGAAGCGTAGAGGGCGGCTTCCCAGTTTTGGCCTTCTTCGAGTTCGCCGTCGCCCATCAGCACGAACACGCGCTGCTTGTCGCCGTTCATTTTCTTGGCCTGGGCCGCGCCGCAGGCCACGCTCAGGCCCTGGCCCAGCGAGCCCGAAGCCACGCGCACGCCGGGCAAGCCCTCGTGGGTGGTGGGGTGGCCCTGCAACCGCGAGTTCAGCTTGCGGAACGTGACCAGCTCGCTCACCGGGAAGTAGCCCGAGCGCGCCAAACACGAGTACATGGTGGCCGACGTGTGGCCGTTGGACAGGAAAAACAGGTCCTGGTCCTTGCCATCCATGTCAAAAGGCTCGGGGTGGTGCTTCATCACCTTGAAGTAGAGCGCAACCAGCAAATCGGTGATGCCAAGCGAGCCGCCGGGGTGGCCCGAGTTCACGGCGTGCACCATGCGCACGATGTCGCGCCGCACCTGGGCAGCAATTTCCTTGAGCTCGTCGATGGACTTTTCGGGGTGTTCGACAGTTTTGGCGGTGGTGGTATCGGACATAAGTCGGAAGTTGGGTTCGGAGGGTAAAGGTAAGCGAAGAGGAATAGCTAAATCAACACAATCGATTGATTATCCTCAATTCGCCAGAAACAACGTTTTTACAGGCCTTATTTCAGTAGCTGTGCGGTGTGTTCTTTGGTATCGGGGCGCTTGATGACTTTCTCAATCAGCCCATTTTCGTCAATCAGGAAAGTGGTGCGCACGGTACCCATGTAAGTTTTACCGTAGTTTTTCTTCTCCTGCCACACGCCGTAGTCAGCCACAATCTTCTTCTCCGTATCGACCAGCAGCGGGAACGGCAGGTCGTATTTGAGCGCGAATTTCTTGTGCGCGGTTTCCCCGTCGATGCTCACGCCAATGACCTGGATATTACTGGCTTTCAGCTCTTCCTGGTGGTCGCGCAGGTTGCAGGCCTGGGCGGTGCAGCCGGGAGTGTCATCCTTCGGGTAGAAGTAGAGGGCGACTTTCTGGCCGCGGTAGTCGTGCAGGCTGACGGTGTTGCCGTCCTGGTCCTGGGCGGTGAAATCGGGAGCGGGCTGGCCGGGTTCGGGGAGCATTGGCTTTGGTTATTTACTTAGTGAATATTTCGCCCGTCATGCTGAGTGCAGTCGAAGCATCTGGCGTGCCACCACTAATCCATTTCATCGAGTTGGATTGCTACCACAAGCGAGATGCTTCAGCTGCGCGGACGCCAGATAAGCATGACGTTCAATTCTTTGTGCTGCAAATCGGCTACAGACTTAACGGAATTACCCGCTCGTTGCCGGCCTGGTCCATCAGGCGCAGCTCGGCGGGGCCGCGCAGCCGGGGGCCCAGCGTGTCGCCGACCACGGTGAACAGTAGCGCTTTCTTGTGCTCGAAGCGCAGCATCCGGAACTGCCCGCCGATGAGCAGGCGGTAGCTGGCCAGGCCCGACATATCATCGCCCACGCGGAAAAACAGCTGGCCACCGGCCCGGCTTGTGAGGCTGCCCTCCGGGGCTTTGGTGTCGGTGAGGATGCGGTAAGATGCGAACTGCCGGATAACGGCGGTAATCTGGCCTTTCTCATCCCACTTGCCGCCCACGTAAGCCTTGCCACCAGCTTGCGTGGCCGCATAGATGGCCGTGCGCTGCGGGTCGGCGGGCGGGGTAGCGGGCTTAAGGGTGAGAACGGCCGTGTGGTAGAGCGGCTGCAGCGGCGAGCCCACAGTCCAGAATCCGCTGCCAGTGGCTTCGGGCTTGAAAGCGGTGTTCAGGTAAATGTTATCGAACAGCGTTTCGGGGCCGAAAGCCAGGTTGAGGTGGTTGGTGGCGTAGCTGAATTCCTTGTGGGCCGGAATCATCACCTGCCGGTCGAATTTCCTCGTGATGCTGCCGAAGCGCACCGAATCGGGCAGGCCGGCGCGCAGGTCGTAGAGGTACACGTTTTGCCCGTCCTGGGTGTAGCTGGGGCGCACTGCGAGACGGCGGTTGCCGCGCAGCAGCGTGAGGTTGGCCGGCACCGAATCGGCGGGGTTCTCGATAGCCACGGCCTTCAGCAGGTTGCGCACAATTTCGTAGCGCAGCGCCGGCTTGCGGGCCACTGCCGGACCGCTGCGGAAGTAGGCCGGCGCCTCGCCGCGCAACACCAGGTGCAGGGCCGTCTGGTTGTTGTAGGAGTCGGCCAGGGTTACATCGACGTTGTATATTTTGCCGGTCTCCACCGTCAGGCGGCCTTTGCTGGGGCCGGTGGCGTACATCTGCAGGTCGTTGCCCTCATCCACCCACAGCTTTTGCAGGGTGCGCCCCTGGGTTTGCTGGTACAGGAAATCGACGAAGTTGGCCACCTGCCGCGTGCCCGTCGGAAACGGTATTGCATCGATGGCGTGCTGGTAGAATGGCTTGCCGTTCACCGCGATGCTCACCCGCTGGATGCCGTTGCGGTTCCAGGCATTGTCGAACCTATCGAAGCCCTGCACCAGCAGCCCCACCGGCCCGAAGGCGCTGATGGTGTCAGCCCAGGTGGTGGTCACGCCCGGCCCGGGCTGCACTTTCGGCGCGAATAGTGCCTTGGCAAAGACTTTTTTCACCCGCGACTCAATGGCCAGCGGCTCCAGCGCGAAGGCTTGCAGCGTGGGCGCCACGTGGTCCTGAATCTCGGCAAAGCCGCCCCACTGCAGCGGGTTGTACTGCCGGTCCTGGGCGTCGCGCACTTCCCAGTGCAGGTGCGGGCCGGCCGAGCCGCCGGTGTTGCCGCTCAGCGCCACCACCTCGCCGCGCTTCACCGGGTACCGGTCCTTCTCGAAGAAGGCTTCCAGCTCGTAGCTCTGCTTCTCGTACTGCCGGCGCAGCAGCTCGGCCGCAAACGCCCCCTTAAACTCGTTGAGGTGGCCGTACACCGTCGTCAGCCCGTTGGGATGCGTAATATAGAGCACGTTGCCGTAGCCGAACGACGACTGCTTGAGGCGCGACACGTAGCCATCGGCGGCGGCATACACGGGCTGGTTCACGCCACCGCCAGTCTTGATGTCGAGGCCACCGTGAAAGTGGTTGGGGCGCAGCTCGCCCATGCTGCCGGCCAGAAAGCCGGGCTTGCCCGGCGCAATCGGAAACAGGAAGTAGCCCGGGGCCACGGTGGGCCGGCCCGCACCCAGCATCTCGCTCAGGCTATGGTCGCGGTCGGATGAATCGGCTTCCTGGCCGCCTACTACACTTGGCAGGGCCGCCAATAGCGTCAGCACCAACCCGATAATCAGTTTTGCTTTATTCTTCAACTTCTATCTCTTTCAGAAAGCGCGTCATGCAGAGCGCAGCGAAGCATCTTGCCCGCAGTCACTAATTCAGTCAAAGCAACGAAGCGGGCAAGATGCTTCGCTGCGCTCTGCATGACGTTCTACTATTTAAAATCAGTTTCTACTCTCCTACCGCACGTTCAGCTCCAGCAATTTCTCTCCCTCCAGGTAGCCCGTCAGCTGGTCGCCCATTTTCACGGGGCCCACGCCGGCGGGCGTGCCGGTAAAAATCAAGTCGCCCATCTTCAGCGAGATGTACTTCGACACGAAGCTGATGATTTTGGCAAACGGGTGCAGCATCAGGCTGGAGTTGCCGGTCTGGCGGGTTTCGCCGTTCACGTCAAGGCGGAAGTTGATGTTGGCCAGGTCGGCGAAGTCGGCAACGGGCTTGAATGTGGGCGAAATCGGGGCCGAGCCGTCGAAGGCCTTGGCCAGTTCCCAGGGCAGGCCTTTCTTCTTGAGCTCGGATTGCAGGTCACGGGCCGTGAAATCAATCCCGAGGCCAATGGCATCGAAGTAGGTGTGGGCAAAGGGCTCGTCGATGTGGCGGCCGTTTTTGCTCACGCGCAGCACCAACTCCAGCTCGTGGTGAATGTCCTGCGAGAACTCGGGGATGAAAAACGGCTGGCCGCGTTGCAGCAGCGCAGTTTCGGGCTTGAGGAAGATGACGGGGGCCGAGGGCACCTCGTTGTGCAGCTCAGCAATGTGGTCTGCATAGTTGCGGCCGATGCAAATAATTTTCATGGGGCAGGAACGGGTTAACAATGGCCCGGCAGTGAGAAATCAAAACTACGGCCCGGCGCCGGCTTGCGGACATGCTGGGCGGCTTTTTTCGGCTCTTCGCCGGCCCGGGGCCAAACATTTTCCCGCCCTGCTGCCGTATAGACAGCACCGGCGGCCTGCGCCAGGGCCTATGCGCCAGGGCGTGGCTCCGGCGCTTTCCTCCACACTTTGCTTCAGTCCTCATGTTCAAAAAAATCACGCTCATCGCAAGCCTGGCTCTGCTGGGAGCCTGCACCACGGTGCCCATCACGGGGCGCCGCCAGCTCAGCCTCGTGAGCGATTCCGAAATTAACGCCCTGGCAGCCACGCAGTACCGCACCGTTATTGCCAAAGGCCCGCTTTCCAACAACTCGCAGCAAGTAGCCATGGTCCGTAGTGTTGGCCAGCGCATTCAGGCGGCTGTGGAACGGTATTTCCAGCAGCAAAACGCCGCCGACCAGCTCGCCGGCTACCAGTGGGAATTCAACGTAATTCAGGACGACAAGCAGCAGAACGCTTGGTGCATGCCCGGCGGCAAAGTGGCCGTGTACACCGGCATCCTGCCCATTACGCAGGACGAAAACGGCCTGGCCGTGGTGATGTCGCACGAAATCGCCCACGCCGTGGCCAAGCACGGTTCCGAGCGCATGAGCCAGGGCCTCGTGCAGCAGCTGGGCGGCCAGGCCCTTTCGGCCGCTCTCTCGACCAACGCGCCCGCCACGCAGGAGCTGGCGCTGCAGGCCTTTGGCGTGGGCTCGCAAATAGGGCTGTTGAAATATGGCCGCAACCAAGAATCGGAAGCCGACCACCTCGGCCTGATTTTCATGGCGATGGCCGGCTACAACCCCGACGGGGCTATTACGTTCTGGCAGCGCATGGATGCCCGCGAAAACCAGGCTTCACCGCCCGAATTTCTCTCGACTCACCCCAGCAACGGCACCCGCATCGCCGACATTCAGCGCGAATTGCCCGAGGCACGTAAGTATTATACCGCCCGCTGATTCTCCTTGTTTGTCATCCGGAGCATTCTGCTTCAATCGCAGAATACTCCGGATGGCAACTGGCAAAAATAACCAACCATTCACCTTATTCTGCCATGAAGTTTATTCCTCGATTACTTGGCCTGGGCCTATTAAGCCTGTTGGTGCTGCTGCTGACCATGTCGTGTGAATCGATGAAGCCCTCAGCCAACGAATACGGCACCCCCAACCGCCTCAAAGGTGCCACCATTGAAGCACCCGAGAGCCGGCGAATCGTGCATTTTACCGACAGCAGCACCGAATACGTGACGCCCCGCAGCGAGCTGGCCCGCGCTTTCATCCGGCAGTTCCACGATGGTACCGTTATCGACAAGGTTCAGGTGCGCAAGGCCCCAACCGAAGGCGGCACTGCTCCTGCCTACTACGTTATCGGGATGGGCCTGCGCAACGGCCAGTTCCGGGCCATGGCCCTGCCCCTGAACACGGGCGGCGACAACACCTACTACCTGCGCCCCAACGCCGAGCGCTACACCATCACGGGCAGCAACTGCCCGCTGTGCTTCTTCAACTTCGAAAACGGCCGCATCGTGGGTACTACCTGCGGCGAGCGCATCAGCGGCGCCACCTGCGACTTGAAAGTGGAAAGCAACAACACCCTTTTTTCCCGGGCCCGATGAAGACGCGCAACAAATGGCTGCTACGGGCCGCGCTCACTGCCCTGGCCCTGCTCATCACCACCGACAAGAAGCGCTCAACAAAACCACCTGAACCAAAAAAGCCCGCTGAGTAGCGGGCTTTTTTTAATATGTTTATTCATCCTAAAACTCGTCCAAATCAATTTTTGCAACGAGAGTTCTTGTATCAAAAACACCGGCAATTCTAACAGGAATAATTCTTGAAATTCCAACTTTCTCCAGAACGCCGCCGGGAGAAGGAATTGTCAAATTAATGATAAAGCATTTTTCAAATTTAATGAAGTGGTCCCAGCACTTAATGATTCCTTCTCCTACTGCGCCCGGTGCAGGCATGTTTTTTGACCAACCAAACCCAGCTTCATAGATTTCAACGGTTGCACTGGTAACTTTTTTGTAACCATCAACACTCAAGGCATCTGCCTTAGGAATCGATTCACGCCAAGCAAGTTCAACGATGAAATCATGGATGGCGATATCTCCTATCTCCATTCTGATATCAACTATTTTGTCGTAGCCTGGTTTTTTGTCATTAAAGATTTTTTCAGTTTCTAGACGACGTAGGTAGGGCGTGGAAAGGGTTGTTTTAGGAAAGGAAAAGTTTATTTATTTTTAATCGAATCTGTTCGAACACTGTCCGCAGGAAAGGAAGAAGTGCTGACAACGTGCGTTTTCAGCACACGGGGCTTGGCTAGATATGTAGTCAGCGTAGCAAATATTAAATAAGCTACAAACAGTGCCAGGAATACCCACAAGCCTGTTTTTAATTTCATAAGTAAAAAGGAAGAGTGAAATGATTGAAGATGCAAGAGTGAATACTTAAAAAACCTAATATTTCTATCGGCATTGGCAGTTATATGTTATCATCTCGTCAAAATTAGCCTGCTATAACATTAGCCAGCTCAGCCAAATCCAGCCCATCAAACGTGCCCGACGACATGAGCAGTAGGTTAGCATTGGCCCAGGCCTGCTCGCGCAGAAAGGCGGCCAGCTCGACGCTGTCGGTAATCACCTTGATGTCGGGACGCTGAAAGGCATCGGCTACGGTAGCGGCGGCCAGCGGCGGCAGGCGCTTGTGCTCCAGCACGTGGGGGTTGAAGTACACCACCGCCACGTCGGGCGCATCGAAGCAGTGCGCGTACTGCGGCAGAAACGCCGGGTTCAGGCTGCTGAAGGTATGCAGCTCCAGGCAAGCCACTAAGTGGCGCTGCGGAAACTGCTTTTTCAGGGCAGTGGCTGTGGCTTTGAGCTTGCTGGGGGCGTGGGCAAAATCCTTGTACACCACCGAGGTCGCGCCTTCGCGCACCAACTCCAGGCGCCGCGCCGCGCCGGGGAACGTGGCCACCGCCCGAAAGAAGTCCTTGCCCTTGATGCCCAGCTGCTTGCACACCTCCTTGGCCGCCGAAATGTTGCGCAGGTTGTGCTCGCCAAACACCTGCACGGGCACTTCCTCGTCCTTCTTGTTGAGCAGGTAGGTGCGCCCGTCGCGGATGACGTGCTCGTGCGGACCGTAGCCAATGTAGGTGACGTCGGGGCTGGTGGGCACGCTCACCAGCTGCACCTGCTCGTCGTCGCGGTCGTAGATGAGTACGCCGGCCTTGGGCGTCATATCAGCGAAAATACGAAACTGCTCGCGGTAGATTTCCTCGGTCGGAAACACGTTGATGTGGTCCCAGCTGATGCCCGAAATCACCCCAATGTGGTGCTGGTAGAGGTGGAACTTGGGCCGCCGGTCGACCGGCGACGACAGGTACTCGTCGCCTTCGATGATGATAATCGGCGCATCCTCGGTCAGCTGCACCATCAAATCGAAACCGGCCAGCTGGGCCCCTACCGCGTAGTCGAACTTACGGCCGTGGTAGCGCAGCACGTGCAGAATGCAGGCCGTGATGCTGGTTTTGCCGTGCGACCCGCCGATGACGATGCGCTGCTTGTCGCGGCTGGCCTCGTAGATGTACTCCGGGAAAGAATAGATTTTCAGGCCGAGCTCCTGGGCGCGCAGCAACTCGGGGTTATCTGGCCGGGCGTGCATGCCCACGATGACGGCGTCAAGGCTAGACGTGATGCGGGCCGGGTCCCAGCCCTCCTGCTCGGGCAGCAGCCCGGCGGCAGCCAGACGGCCCTTGGCAGGCTCAAAAATTTCGTCGTCGGAGCCCGTCACCTGGGCACCGCGGCGGTGCAGGGCCAACGCCAGGTTGTGCATGATGCTGCCGCCCACCGCAATGAGGTGGATGGCTTCGGGGTGCGGGGCGGAGCTAGGGGCGGATTCCAAATTGGTGTGGTTGTTAGGTGCTCGCTGTCAGTTATCGGGATGGAACTTCGGGTGGGGCCGTTCGAAAATCACCAGCAATTAACCGCCGCCTGACAACGAACAACGAGTAACTGACAACTAGGAAGAAAGGGCCGCGAAAGTACAAAGGTCCGGCCGCCGCCGCCATTGCCGGCCCAAAAGAATCGGGGGCGCAAGCCAATCTTTTCTCCGCTGCCGGGGTTAGCTTTGTGTATATCGTGGCCGGCCCGGGTTTATTTCCGGGGCCGGCCTTGTTGCCCCCTGCTATCCGTTACCTTTAGCCAGCCACCCTCCCCTATGCCCGACCAGATGGACGACCGCCTGAAACAATCCGCTGCCCGCGCTAAGGCAGCCTGGAATAATCGGGGCGGTATGGTGGTTCCTCAAAACGCCAGCGCGGCCGGCAAGCTGCCGCCCCAGGCCCCCGAGCTCGAAATGGCCGTGCTCGGCGCCCTGATGCTGGAGAAAGATGCCCTCACCTCGGTGATTGACCTGCTCAAGCCCGAGAGCTTTTACAAGGACGCGCACCAGCGCATCTATAAGGCCGTAATCCGGCTGTTTGATAAGTCGGAGCCCATCGACCAGCTCACCGTGGTGCACGAGCTGCGCGAGATGGGCGAGCTCGAAGCCGCCGGCGGCCCCTTCTACGTGGCCAACCTCACCCTCAAGGTGAACTCGGCTGCCAACGTCGAATACCACGCCCGCATCATCACCGAAACCGCCATCAAGCGCGAGCTGATTCGGATTTCGAGCGAAATCCAGCGCGATGCCTTCGAAGATACCACCGACGTATTCAAGCTGCTCGACGACACCGAGTCAGCCCTGTTCGAGGTTTCTGAATCGAACATCCGCAAGAACTTCGACGACATGCGCAGCCTGATGGGCAAAGCCATCAAGGAGCTCGAAGAAAAGAAGAACCAGGCCGACGGCCTCACCGGCGTACCCACCGGCTTCACCGCGCTGGACCGCGTTACCAGCGGTTGGCAACCATCTGACCTAGTGATTATTGCAGCTCGGCCAGGCATGGGCAAAACGGCTTTTGTGGTATCGGCCATGCGCAACGCGGCAGTCGATTTCAAGAAAGCGGTGGCGATTTTCTCGTTGGAAATGTCCTCGCTGCAGCTCGTCAATCGTCTGATTTCGGCGGAGGCAGAGCTGGACTCTGAGAAAATCAAGAAAGGCAGTCTCGCCGACCACGAGTGGCAGCAGCTCAACCACAAAATCACGGCCCTCTCAGCTGCCCCAATTTACATTGACGATACGCCGGGTCTGAGCATCCGCGAACTGCGCACCAAGTGCCGCCGCCTGCGTTCGCAGAAGGACGTGCAGATGATTATCGTCGACTATCTGCAGCTGATGAGTGGCAACACCGACGGCCGCGGTGGCAACCGCGAGCAGGAAATTGCTAGTATCTCGCGGGCTCTAAAAGGCATTGCCAAGGAGCTGAACGTGCCCGTGCTGGCCCTGTCACAGCTTTCGCGCTCGGTAGAAACCCGGGGCGGCGACAAGAAGCCCCAGCTGAGCGACCTGCGTGAATCGGGCTCCATCGAGCAGGATGCCGACATGGTTATCTTCCTGTACCGCCCCGAGTACTACGGCCTCGACCAGGACGCCGAGGGCAACTCGACCCAGGGCGTGGGCGAAGTCATCATTGCCAAGCACCGGAACGGCTCGCTCGAAACCGTGCAGCTCAAGTTCATCGGCAAGTTCACCAAGTTCGCCGACCTCGACGGCGTAGGCGGCGGCTTCGACAGCGGCTACCAGCCCATGGCCCTGCCCGCCAGCAATTTCGATAGCGAGCCGAGCAGCTTTGCCCCGAATACCATCCGGCTGGGCTCGAAGATTAACGAGTCGCCAGTGCCCTTTCCGAAAAGTAACAGCTTCGGTGAGGAGCCGCCGTTCTAAACTGTACTTCTAAACTGTGTGGAACAATCCTCAGCCGCTATCCCTGCTCTTTACTCGTCGCGTGCTATTCGCGGCTTTTCTATAGTATTCAGCGCCATTGCGGGGGGTATTATGCTTGCGCAGAACTTTCGGCATGTTGGCCAGCCTAAAGCAGCGCGCGTCTCCCTGTGGGGCGGCATCGGCTATACGGTGCTCATGGTCTGGCTCACCTCTTTCCTGCCAGCTCGTATGGGTGGCAACAGCATTGGGCTCATCATCGGTTTGGTCGGAGGGTATGGGCTGAATGCCTATTTTGAACAAAACCTCCCGAACAAGGACGCTTTTCCAGCAAAAAGTATCCGTAAGCCACTGCTGATTTGTCTGTTAATCGCCTTACCAATAGCTGCTTTTATCGTTTACGTAATTGTAATTGGCGCTGAAGCAGCAGGTGAGCACTCTGCATATTAATTCGCTGCTGAACGCTCCATTATTAGCAGCATGACGGCCACGCTTCCACTGCTTTGCTTTTTCGCTTTTCTGGCGGGGTTTATTGATGCCATGGTAGGCGGAACCCCATTTTGCTAGTCATGCTGGTGCGATGGGGCTGGAAGCATATGCCGGAGTTTCTGCTCAACCGCGAAGGCCACCCGGCCAAGAGTATTCGCAAGACGCTGCTCATTTGCCTGGCCATCTTCGTTCCACTGGTTGCAGTGATAATTTATGCGATTGTTTTTGCCGATAAATAAGCAGCCTCGTTTCAGGTGTTTTTAAGCCCCGGCTACAGCGACCGGTCCGTAGCACCAACCAGGCTACTACTCCAGCGCCGAGGTAAGCCGGCAAGTGCTGCGGAAGCGTAGCAGTTCGGGGCTGGTTTTGAAGCCGCGCCCCCGAAGCCTTTGCTGTAAAGCTCAATATTGGCCCGCGGCGAGCCCCAACTGTCCCTTTCGTCGCTCTCGGGGCTGGACGCATCGCTGGCTTCGAGTACGGCACCGCGCTTCACGTGCAGAGCAGCACACATTTTATCGGCGGTGCGGGCGGCATCGGTCAGGGCCAGGGCATCGGCTTCGCGTCGCAGGCTGTCGGCGCGGCTGTGGCCGTACTCCAAATCTTTGATGCGGCTGATGCGGGTGGCCAGCAGCTCTTCGAGGTAGGGCGCAAGGCGGCGCAGGTCGTTGAGGCGCACGGTTACCGACTGCGCCGACTTGAAGCCAGTAAATACTTCCTTGCCCCGCACGTAGTCGAACTCTTTGTTGGAAGAAGTGCTGCTTACGCGCACATCGTTGGCTCCGGGGGCGTAGCGCTTGGACAAAGCCAGCACCTGGTCGACCACCGTTTCAACTTCCACCACCGCATCCTTCAGTTTGGGACGGGTGAATTCGGTGTCGACGGTGAGTTCGGCATAGTCGGGGTACACGGCCACGCTGCCATAGCCCAGGCTGCGCACCTGGCGCGGGGGCTGTGCCGGCCCCCAGGCCTGACACGAACCGAGGGTAATCGAGGCGGCGAGAAAGAAGTAGTTGCGCATAAATAGCAATTGGGGTTTGGATGAAGCTTCACCAACGGCAAAACGTACTGCATATTGCCATTACACACCTTCGTTGCCCGGGCCTCATCCTTACCTTCGCGCCATGATGGCTACGCTCCCACTGCTTTGCTTTTTCGCCTTTCTGGCCGGGTTTATCGATGCAATGGTGGGCGGCGGCGGCCTCATTCAGCTGCCTGCCATGCTGCTGCTGCTGCCCAAAGGCACGCCGGTACCCACGGTGTTGGGCACCGGCAAAGTGGCCAGTTTGGCGGGCACGTCGGCCTCGGCATTTCGCTACTTGCGGGGGCTAACGGACGTGCCCATTCGCTGGCGCACGGTGGCGATGGCGGCCGTGGTGGCCGGGTGCTTTGCGTTGCTGGGGGCCCGCGCCGTGAGCGGCCTCAACAAAGACTTGGTGAAACCACTGGTGCTGGCCCTGTTGGTACTGATGGCCGCCTACACTTTCTGGCGCAAGGACTTTGGCAGCCTGCACGCGCCGCGCCTGCAAGGCCGCCGCGAGTTGTGGACGGGCATAGCCTTAGGAGCCAGCCTCGGGTTCTACGACGGTTTTTTTGGGCCGGGCACGGGCAGCTTGCTGCTGTTTGCCTTCGTGGGCTTGTTTGGCTACGATTTCCTGGCAGCCTCGGCTTCAGCCAAAGTGGTGAATGTGGCGACTAACATTGCTGGGCTGGCCTATTTCGTTTCCACGGGCCAGGTCCTCTACCACGTAGCGTTGCCCATGGCGGTGTGCAACGTGCTGGGCTCCACGCTGGGGGCCCGCATGGCCATGCGCCAGGGTACTGGCTTCGTGCGGGTGCTGTTTCTGGTAGTCGTCAGCGCGTTTATTTTGAAGCTGGGCTGGGAGACATTCGCCTAGAAAAGCATACTTCCTGTGGCACCGTTCCGGTGTTCAAGCTAGGCCGCTTGCAGGTGTTCCTTCCGGCGGTTTTTGCGGCGGCGGTTCAGCCACATAATGGTGCCGGTGATGGGAAACGTTGCTCCAAGCAAACCAATTACCAACGCCAGCAGCTTGGTGGGCCAGCCGCCAATAGCGCCCGTATGGACCGGCTTGAACAACCCGCGAATGCGCTGGCCGACTGGCCGCTGGGCATACGTCTGGCTGCCAATAACCTGGCCCGAATACTGGTCCAGATACACTTCGTCGGTGGCGTTTTCGGTTACGGCGCCGTGGCGTAGCACGGCCACCCGAATACTGCCGGTGGGCTCTTTGGGTAGTTGCACCGTGTAGGTTTCGGCATTGGGCGCCTGCTGGCGGGCCAGAACCAGCACGGCATCGGCCGTGAGCGGGGCGGCGCCGGCGGCGGGAGCAGCCGAGGTGGGCGGCTCGGGCCGCTTCAGGGGCGAGTGGGTGAGCTTGTTGATGCCCTCCCCTACCCAATCGAACGACATGCCCACGCCGGTGAGCGCCATGATGAACAGAAACAACGAGGCGTAGAAGCCCAGCGAGATGTGAAAATCGTGGTTCAGGCGCTTCCAGCTGCTGCCCCACTTCACCTGCAGGCGCGGTGCGAGGGCTTTGCGGGCGGTGGGCCACCACAGCACCAGCCCGGTACCTAGGATGAACAGAAATATGGTGGCATTCACGCCCATCACTAGCTTGCCCACGGGGCCGGCCACCAAGCCGCGGTGCAGCATCTCCACGGTTTTGAAGAAGTTGTCACGCGGGTTCAGTTCGCCAGTGACGGCCGCGGTGTACGGGTTTACGAATACGCGCAGGCCACCGCCTTCGCTTTTGCCCTTACCACCTTTGCCGGGAGCCTTGGCCTTGCCAGCGCCGGGCACACGACCAGCAGTGCCTTCTGGTGCTTTGCCTGACATGACAGCACGGCTATCAGCCCGCTTGCGCTCCTGGCCCTTGCCACCTTCAGTACCGCTTTTGCCGCCTTTTTCGCCGCCGGCCAGACTTACTTCCACCGTGCGCGTGGGGTCGGCGTAGAGCTTGAAGCTGCTGATTTTGGCTGTAGGCTTTTTGGCCTTCACGGCCTCGGCTAATTGCGCCAATGGTAGGCGGGGCGTAGCCGCCGGGGCCACGAAATAGCGTGCCGGGTACCACGTGTGTTCCAGTTCCTGCTCGAAGGCCAGCACGCAGCCCGTGAGGCAGACAAACACGATAAGCAGCCCGGTACCCAGGCCCAGCCAGAGGTGAATGGTGCGAAAAAGGAACTTGGTCGGGCTCATGATGGGTATTACAGCTTGTAGCTCAGCGTAGCAGAGAAATTGCGGGGAGCAATGGGGTTGATGCTATTGTCGTCGTGCGCGTTGTAAGTCAGCTCGTTGAGCAGGTTGGCCAGTTTTACGCGGACCGAAACCCGCTCGTAGGCATAGCCCAGCGAGGCATCGAAGAGGACGTAATTGGGCAGGGAAATCACTTTAAATGCGTCGGCGATGGGGTTATTATTGGCATCAACCCAGGGCTTGCCAGTGGCAGGATTCAGGTTGCGGCTATTGCGGCCCGCGAGGCGGTCGCCCACATAGTAGGCGGAAACTCCGGCGCTCAGGCCACGCAGGTAGTTATTGTTGGCAAACACGTTGCCGAAGGTGTAATACAAGCTGCCGTTGGCTGTGTGGGCGGGGTTGTAGCGCAAGCGGCTGCCATTCTGGTAAATGTTGCTTTTGGTGTAAGCCGTGTTGTTGTAGCTGTAGCCGGCAATAAGCGAAATGCCATTGATGGGGCGGCTCTGCACGTCTACCTCCACGCCTTTGCTGGTGACCTGACCGGCCAATTCCTGGGCAGCTGGGCGGTTTAAGTCGTAGCGCGGGTCGGTAGGCAAGATGGTTTGGGCCTGGTTGCTGTTGATAATCTGGTAAGCCGTCACGTTGGCCGACAATGCCCCTTTGAACAACTCGTTCTTGATGCCTGCTTCGTATTGGTCAATGATGGACGGAGCCAGCGTCTTGCCTTGCAAATCGATGCCGCTAAGTAGGTCGGATGAATTAGTTTTCACTAAAGGGGGAGAATTGAATGCGGAGTTGTTTGCCGA
>NZ_BAABDK010000027.1:0-13711 GCF_039539585.1 Hymenobacter glaciei
AATCCAGCGTGCAGGCCATCGAAAAGCGTATTTAAATCGGAAAAATACTGCGTAACATCAGTTATTTATTTCAGCTTTAATGCTAAGCTGAGTGCCTCTTCGGCCCTGAAATGCAAACCCGCCCAAATTTGATTTTATTCGCAAGCAGATTTAGAAGCGCGGTCAATCAAACCGCTGGCATTGGTGTGGAATGTTAGCTCATCGGGGCCCGCATCGCTGTGCGTGCGGTTGATGACCCGGTAAACGGTATTGGGCTGAAGCTTGAACTGGTTCGGGCCGGGCAGCGGCACGCCGTTGCTGGTGATGCGAAACCCCGTGGCGGGCTTTCGCAAATTGATTTCCGCTGGCAATGGCGAGGTACCGGCCCACCTGATGTTGAAAGAATTGTCCGGCGATTGGCTCTGCAGGGAAATGGTCGTCAGGGTGCGGCCGCTGCAAGGCCGCAGGGTCTGGCCCGGCACGTCCACGTAGGCCGTATTATCGGAGCACCCCGCCAGCAGGAAGGCCAGGGGCAACGCCCAGCACGGCCGGTTTAGCAACCCGGACAAACAACGCCCACCACTCCCGAATGCGGCTGATTTTGTGCCCGTCAGATACGTTGGGGGCCGAGAGGAGGCGCTCGACTGCTTTCTTGCCATAGCGGTGCGAAATGAAATTTGAAAGGGAGGCAATATGCTTAACCCTTTCAGCAGCTGAACGCGGCTGGTATACCGGTTCGACTCCGGCTCCGGGTAGAACTAGAAAAGCCGGCTTCCCTCACGCATGAGAGAAGCCGGCTTTCGATTATCTAGTACCCGGAGCCGGGGTAGCGTCCAGCCTCAAAAACGAGACGCTAACCCTTTGATTGACTGTCGGTATTATGCAAACAAATTTGGGTTGATTTTAAACAGGTGGCGTAGCAGGGCGCATAACCTGGTGAACTGCCTTTTGGCCCGTTACACCAGCCGCAGCTGGTCGTTTTGCCGGCCGGTAATCCGCTCCATCATTTCCAGCAGTCGGCCGCGCATATCCGAAGAGTCCCGCGCCATGATTTCCAGCAGGCCCGCCACCCGCTCAAAGGCTTCTTCCTTGTTCGCCGGTACCCGGGTAGTCAAGATGCCGCGCACCTCCCAGATTTCCCAGATGGTTTCCCGAGGGATGGTGTGCGGCGAGAAGTAGCCATTATCCGAAAGCAATTCTACTTCCTGGTCCTCGTTGCGAATCGGCCGGGGGATGCGCTTCACCATCATGGTTTCCTCGGTCACCACCACGTACACGTGGCGGGGCTTTACCATGCGCCAGTCGTCCACGCACCGCGCAATCACCACGTCGCTGGTCCAGAGCGTGGGCTCCATGCTGGAGCCTTCCACTTCAAAAGCCCGGTGCGACTTGCCCGAGAACTGCGGCAGCGCCAGCAGTTCCAGGTCCATTTCACGCAGAGCATCCGGATGGTTGCGCGAAAGCTGATAGCCGGCCTGCGCCGGCGTCGGCACCAGCATGATGCCTTCCTCGCCGGCCAGGTTGAGGGTGATAACCGCCGGCGCGTGCAGCCCGCCATAATGAACGTGCGCCCGCTCGGCCGCTGGCTTCTTGGGAGCGGCCTTGGGCTCGTCCGCCGCCTTGGCTGCTGCCAGCATATCGCCCTGGCCCAGCAGCAGCCAGCCCGGGTTCACTTCCGGATAGGTTTCCAGGACTTCAACCAGCGTGTCGAAGCCGGGCTTGAATTTGTGCCCAATAAAGTTGTACAGCTTCGTGGGTCGGTCGTGTCCAAGTTTCTTTGCAGCGCCATAAACAGAGTCACCATAGTGCTCAATAATGGCTGATAACCGGTCGCCTATCTGCTTTTGCTGTTCCATTTTGTTTTACACAAGTGTCAAAACTTATTTGGCAGTTCAAACTTGTTGTTGTAAAATTGTCCTGCTTCGGATTCAAAGTTATACAATCAGCAAACAAAATGGAACACATTGCAAAGAAAATTTCAGAACAGCGCCACCTTTTTGGCAAGCGCAGCAACTACACGGCCCGCATTGTCGCCAACTTAGAAGCTAAGGGTAAGCCCTTTACTCGTCAACAGGTGTACAACGTAGTGTCCGGTCGATACTTCAACATGGAAGTGGCCGTGGCCTTCTTCGAGGAGCTAGAAGCCGAGGTAAAGCGCCGCGCCGACCTCGAAATCCTCGCCAACCGCCAGTCCGGCACTTCCCTGGCGGCCTCCGTCCCCGCGTAGCCATGCAAGTCGCCTTGCTAGTCCCCGAACAGGAGTGGCGGCAGCTGCTGGCCGACGTGCAGCGCCTCAAAGCCACCGAGGCCACCACGCCCGCGGCCCCACCCACTCCGGCCCCCGCGCCCGACCGCATCCTGACGGTGCGCGAGGCCGCCCACTACATGCGCCTGAAGCCCGAAGGCGTCCGCAACGCCCGCCGCGCCGGGCGCCTGGCCGGCCTACGGCTCAATGAGAAGGAGTGGGGCTTCCGCCAGTCGGAGCTCGACCGCTACCTGTCCCGCTACAACCGCCGGCCCCTCGACGGCTCTTCAACCCCCACGTCGTCACCGCTTCGGGTGGCCGCCTAAACCCGCCTTGCCATGTCCCTGCTACTGCCCCTCGTTGGCCCTACCAACACCTACGGCCCCGAGTCCGCCGCTTCCATCATCACCATCCTAAAGGTCAAGCTCAAAGACCAGCACCTAACCTGCGAGTTCACCGAGCAGCGCACCCACGACGCCCCGCCCCGCGCCTTCGCCCTCACCTGTGCCGAGCATGTGCACCCCGACCTAACTCACCGCCTCACCCGCCTGGTGCCACACCTGTGCCTGCTCACCGAGCAGTTGACCGAGGGCCCCGACTACTGGCCCGACGAGTCCGAAGAATTGCCCGCGCTATTCGAAGGCTTCAAAGTCACCGGCTTCTCCATGGGACGCGGGCAGGGAGGCGTCACGCTCACCGGCCAGCGCGAGCTCACCGGCGGCCGGGTGCTCAACCTCACCATGCCCTACCAATCCTTCGACGACGAGCAGGGCAGCTACCCCTACGGGCCCCTGCTCGAAACCGAGCTGCTGGAGGCTCTCACGGAGGTCGAAGCCGCCCTGCGCGGCAAATGCACCGACTACCGCCAACTCGACTTGTTCGAGCAGCCGGTCGCGCAGCTTGGCGGAGCCCAGTAGTCTGCCGTCGTGAATTATGTGCAGCACACCCGCGCCGCTCACGAGCGGCTACGCGCCCAGGCCGGGGCCACCCCGCAGCACGTCAGCCTGTATTGGGCCCTGTTTTTCCAGTGGAACGCCGCCCGCTTCCCCGCAGCCCTCGAACTCGACCATGTCGCCACCATGCAGGCAGCCCGCATCGGCAGCCGCCACACCTACCGCGCCACCCTGCGCGACCTCGACGCCTGGAGCCTGCTTACCTACCACCCCAGCCAGTCCCGCTACGACCACAGCCGCTGCTCCCTGCGCGACTTGTCCGCTTCCGAAGCGACGCCACCCAGCAACGCCGCATCAGGGCCAGGAGTGGCCCCGATGAACCCCTGCACCGAGGCCACTTCTGGCCCACATAAAACCACCGCATCGGGGCCAGAAGTGGCCCAAGCACTTAGGCCAGAAGTAGCCTTGATGACAGGTTCATCTAGGCCAGAAGTGGCCCAAGACACTATAGAAAGTAAAACAATAGTCTTAAACAGTGTAGTAGTAAACGGCGACGCCGCCACGGCAAAAAAAAAGAAGGAGCCTGCGGCGCTTCCCGACGAAGGGCTTTCAAAGGCGGAAGTTTTCAACCCCGGCTTACCCAACGACGACGCAGGCGCAGCCCCAAGCGACGCCCCCAAAAAGAAAGTTGCGAAAAAGAAAAATGGGGTACGCGCCGAGACCATCCGCGCTGCTGCTACCGCCGGCCCCAACGAGCCACGCCGGCGTGCCCCGCTTCCCGAACTGCCGTTCCACCAGTCGGCACTGTTCGACTTCGAGGCCTTCACCGCCGCGTTCGCCGGCACCGATTACGCCCTGGCCGACCTGCGCCACTACCACCAGCTCATCGACAACTGGCGCGACAAAAAAACTGGCCTGCCGCCTCTGCGCCGCGATTGGGTCGCCACCTCCAAAAAATTCATGCTCAATGATGCAGCTGACAACCGCCTTAAGCTCGCCCCCGGAACCCACCAGCACCAGCCTGGCCAGCACAGCGTCGACTCCGGAACACGGCCTGCTGCAACTGGCTACCGCTCCAAGTACGATGCGTGAGCTGGCCAGCACCCCCAACTCCGAAGCCCGCGCCCTGCTGGCCGAGGTGTCGGTGGGCCTCACCGTGGCCCAGGCCGTGGCCGCGCCCAAGCTGTTCCAGCTTCAACACCGCTTGGGTGAAACAGTGCTGACCAAGCTGCTAGTCGTCGTGCTGCGCGCCTTCATGGACTCGCTGCGCGTGCCCGACAAGCCCGACGCGGCCGACATCCTGGAGCTGGCCGACACGCTCGCCCACACCTACACCCACGACAGTCTGAAGGACCTCATCCTGGCCTTGAAGGAAGCCCGCACCCACGGCACCAAGTTCTACCAGTCGCTCGACGTGAGCACCCTCTACCGCCTCATCGCCGAGTATTTCACCCGCAAGGCAGCTTACCTCGAAAACCGCCACCTCGACCAGAAAGCCACCGGCGCCAGCACCCAAGCCGCCGACGTGAAGCTGCTCGACGCCGCCGCCCCCAAGCTGCTTGAAAACGTGGCCCAGCAAATACCCGCCGACCACCCCAACGCTGAGGCCTTGCGGCAGAAGCTCACCATCACCAACCAGAAAGCCCGCCGCAGCCTCATCACTCCCCAGGAAGCCGAGCAGCAGCGCGCCGAGGTTCGCAACGCCACCGAGCGCAAGCCCCGCCAAAGCTGGCAGGCCAGCCCTGAGGCCCAGCGGCTCATCGACAAACGCCACCGCGCCGAGAATGCCCGCCTGATGGAGAAATACCGCCCATGATAGCTAAGAAGCACGACCAACTGCCCCTCGACCTCGGCCAGCTCTACGCCGCCGACATCACGGGCGCTATTCTAGCCTTCCTCACCCACCACGGCTACACCGTTTGGCGCCAAAACACTACCGGCATCTACGACGTCGCCAAGGCCCGTTGGCGCGTCAATCCCCAGGGTAGGAGAGGAGTGCCCGACCTCATCGGCTTCCGCAACCGCGACGGCCTTTTCATCGGTGTCGAAGTCAAAGCCGGCCGCGACCAGCTGCGCCCCGACCAAAAGCAGTTTCTCGATGAGTTGAAAGCAGCCGGAGGACTGGCCTTCGTTGCTCACAGCTTCATGCAGTTCCAGCAGTCTTTTGAGCGGCGCGGCCTTCACCTGACCTAGAGTCAAAAGCCTGCCTTATTTTATTGGAAATGCCTGTCCAAAAACCTTTCCTTCGTCGTTGACAAAGCCCAGCGTGCCATCTTCTTGCACAACAAAATACTCGCCAAGCCCTGTGTCTTCTTTGGGTTTGAATGTGTTTCCCGTTCGAACAAAGCGGGTGGTGATAGGTGTCCCGCCCTTGTAAACCCGTTTAAGAAAGCACTTGCCATCTTTCTCATAGAAGGCTAAGCCCGAGTTTGAGCGTTGCTCGTCATACCATTTTCCGAGAACTTTGCCATCAACCCGCAGCTTGCTTTTAGAGCTGTCTTCTTCTGCCTGCGTGGCCCCTAAAACCCGAATTTCTTCATCAGGAGTATAGTTAGCTGTTGCCCAAGCACCGCTCCCTACTTTCATCCCGTTCAGATAGAAAAAGAGGTAGTTTTTCTGGTAGCTGCCGATGCTGTCTTTAATTCTTAGGCCGAGTTGTTTGAGTTGGGTTTCATCCACCTTTTTACTCAATAGAACGTCCACATTTAATTTGCCAGCGTCTTCGTTTTTAGTAAGGTCCAGAATACGGTAAGTTGCCTTTGAATCAGTTGCGCTAGCTGTTGCATCCGAAGCAACTGGCGCGTTGACAGCTGATGTTTCTGAAGAGGGCGACTCGGAGCATGCAGTTCCAAGCAAACAGAAAAGAGCGAATGGACTGTATTTAATGTTCATGATTGCTAAAAAGTGTCTGCTTGTCTTAAGCATAAATGGAGAGAGTAAAAACTGTTTTATCAATACCCTGTCGTGCTCGATTTATTCAGCCCGAGGGCAAGAAATTTGGTGCCTGGTTCATGCCAGTTCACAACCATCAATCTGTTGATTCCTGAGGCGTGATATTAAGCGTGGCCAGTACAAACAAAGCCAGAATAACAGCCTGCATGGTACCCACGCTGTAATCCTGCGGATTCATAAAGCCGTGAGCCACGTTGTTGCGCACGTTCCATCCCTCTTTGGTAAACACGTACCTAAGCCAATACCCTGCATCCGGTCCTGAGTAGCTTTCTACCGATTCAATTATTTCTTCGAGTGTCTTCTCCTGCTGGTCCCCGTTGCGGGCCCGCCGGTTCGTAGCGATGGGAGGGTCCAACGCTCGACAGAAATGCCGTAAAATGCCTTCCATCTTCACTGTCAGCGAATCCATGCACAGCATCAGGTCGGGCTCGTAGGTTTTGTCTTGTTGCGCCCGTTCCATCTCCGCGAAATAGCTGCGTAGCGCGGGCTCTACCCATGGAATCAGCGTGTAACCGGGAGCGTCGGCCTCATCCTGCCCTCGATGGAACTCCATTTTACCCAGCCAACTCCGCTCCCGCAGAAATTGGAGCGTATTAGCGTAGGTGATTTGCCCGCTTTGCAGGCCATGCGCAAAAGTTTCAAAGGTCATGTGTCGATAAAATCCCATCAGCAGCGAGTACGGACTGATAGGCAATTTTTTGCCCATTCTCTGCTGCCGGGTAGTGATGTTTCTATTGCGGTCGAAAGCCACGTGCCGAAATAAATCAGTTAAGCCAGGCTCCGCATCTGCCACTTCAGGCATTGGTCGGCCCGGAATTAGATTGTACCGCAGCCGCAGGAAAACCAGTGCATCTACTTCAAGAATATACGCCGGCATCTCTCGCATCCAGGCGCTCATAAGCATGCCTTCGGGCCCGTCAAGTATACAGTTAAACTCTACCTTGTGCAGCTTAGCGTCATGCTTCGTTGCCGATATTAATTCCTCCATCGCTAACACTTGCTGCTTGTCTCCAGCTGCCTGGTAGCAGTCCAAAGCATCCTTCATCAGAGTTTGCACCACAAAATCGGTAGGTTCCACCGCATGGCGTTGCAGCGCATGGGACTTTATATAATCCCCTTTAAGGCTGTGCCATTTTCGCGCATCATTGGTGGCCCGTGCCGCCAGCGGAATTGCCGCCTCACACACCAGCTTAGTCATGTAGCCGTTTTCCGCCTTGTAGTGCTCATACACCTGCTGGCTCACCCCGTCTAGCCTTCCACAGTCAACCCGACTGAACAAGTCAGCGTGCTTGCTAAAAAACTGCAGCTGCCGCTGGCGTACTTCTACCGACTGCTGCCCATCGAGCAGGTAGCCAAGTATCAGTTCTCGCAACTCGTCTAGTGGAAACCGAAATTCTTGGCTTATCAAAAATCCGAGCTGTATGAGTTCTACAAACGTGTTTTCTGTGGCTTCGTGTCGACCTTGGTCTTGCTTCAACCAGCTCTGAATTCGCGCTGCCATCTCTCTCGCAAGCTTACCAGTATGTCGGCCACGTGGTAACGTCAGCAGCCAGAGCAAACCATACCGCAACTGCAACATTTCGTTTTTTGACTCCGCCTTACGGGAGCATATATATTCCCCCGCTGCAATCTCGTCCTTCCACGTTTTCCCTTGTTTCAGACTAGTCTCATCGAGCCAAGTCATTTGACAGCCCGATTCCAAACTAAGTCGAAAAGATAAATCAGGATTTAACTGAGCTTCAGCAGTTTTACTTTGTGAATGAAAATCCGTCTCATAATCGGAGCCATTCAGGGTAATGGTATATTTCTCCAACCGCTCATACAATTCTGCCGCCGATATCAATTCGTCTGACTCTAGAAGTCGTTCGTGTGTGCGTCGTCTCATTTGCAACCGTAGTAAACGCCTCTTTGATAAATGAGTTTATTGCAGGTATAGACTGAAGATTAAATCGAGTATATACAGTTTACATCATCCATTCGTTTGTGGAATAGTGATGTTATGCAAATTCACTGATAACTAAATCATTCATAACGCTTAATAAATGACTCGGTTGAATTGTATTTTCTTGGTTTAGGCACTCATTTACACATTCAGACAATGTGTTAAAAGCATGACCATTAATATTCGGTTTGATAATACTTAAATGGCTTTTTGCTTTGTTTTGAGTATTTTGTTCCAGTTCCTGAAGCCATTGATGCTCTATAATGTTATCAGGAGACAAGCGTTGCCGATATTCTCCTAATTGCCATAGGTCTTGCATCAGTTGCAATAGCTTGGACGCAGCTTCTTGTTTTTCTACCCTTCGAACTCCAATTTTGGGTAACGAAGCTAACAAATCATCGTCTGGATTAACCTGGCTTGGCAGTTGCCAATCGTACAGTTCGCCTACGGCCTCTCCGGATAATATGGCTGAAAAATGCTGCAATACGCCTTTCCCGTACCGGAGCCCCGATGATGCTAAGCCATCCTTTACTGGTAGTAAGGTCAGAAAATCTATATCCAAATGGCCTAAATCTGAGATTCCAGCCAATAAAGGGAGCATGACCTCTGTGTCTTGGAAGTCCACACCTTCCACACCTACTACTGCTTTTCTAAGGGGACCATCCATTTCCAAGTAGGTAGGTAAATAGAATACAGCGGTTGGCACTGTGTTACAAGCGTGGAAAACGGCATGTAGTTGTTCTAACCTACTCCGTGTATCATTTTCAGCCCACTGTTTGGCAGAATCTTTTGCTCTGTAGACGCGTGCTGTAGGAGCAGTTTGTTGGCAGTGGATATAGAATCGTACATTATCAAGCAGTCGTCGGAACCAAGCAGATTCTTCGCTTTTAAGTGTAGTTAATTCGAAATAGGAAAATCGTTTACTAACTACGTCATATGCTGTTTGCATAGATTCTAATTTCTATACTGTAGCTGTTAAATTAATGGTAGCTAGGTTGCGGCTATTATCTGTTTTAGGTGTAATAACACCTCCAAATTGACCAACGAAATTCCTGAGTGAGAAAAGCCAATCATTAATCAATCTTTCTTGAGCTTCGTAATCATTACCATTGTTGAGTTTAGGCTGATTCTGGCGTAGCTTTTCTAGCAGCTCACTTTGTTCAACAACCGCTTTACTAGCACTCTTATTTCGACTATCGCTTTGCTCCAGTCTAGTTTCTAAGAAACGAACACTGCGTTTGGCAAATTCTACTGCCGCCTCCCTTAATCGATATAGGTATTCTTGCCATTCGTAAATTGAGCCTGCACGGTAAATATCTAGGATAGTATTCGACCATATTTGATTGATGCGCAATTCATTAGGGCTGCGTAGTGTATTGTGAGATAACCGCTTCTCAGCATTTTGAAGAACATTGTTGTGTATGTGCTCTGGCAAGAAGCTAAACATCTTTGCCTTTGTATGATACAGGCTGTAATCACTCAGGAATGTGGATACGGTTTCTAAACGCGAAACGCTGAATGAATTAGCTTTGTCTACTTGCTCTGAATCAAGTAGGTACTCCAGATATAATTCGTCTCCCTCCTCATAGATGGTTGGAGTATTAGTACGTACTTTGAGCAAACTTAATAATTCGTTTTTGTATTGCTTTACAAAAGCTTGACAACGTGGAGCATCAGATAGCCATAAGAACCGAAATAGTTCTTCTACTTCTGCCAGGGTTTTCATCCGTAACTCCTGAAGAATGTATTCTTCATCCCAACTAACCAAGTTTGGCAGGACTAAGCCCATCCGATGTATCCACTCGCTTAATGAACCAATGCCTTGATAATGAGGAAAGACAGATTGGATGCTCAGCTTGCCATGTAGCAAAGTAGTTAGCAATACCAAATCGGATTCAACAAGACTCAAAGGAGTTAGCTTATGCTTCCAATCGAGTAGATATTGAACAGAGTTTAGTGACTCGCTCTCCATGCCACTAATTTGTTCTAGAGTGTCTAATCTGGTAAATGGCAGGGTCTGATAAACGAACAACTCAATTGCCCCAGTCTCAAAAACTGAGTCAAATACATTTCGATTGTCCTGCCAGTATTTCAGAGCAGCTCCACGAAGCAATCCATCAAGTGCATTAGTCATTTCCTGGAACGAACGCCCAGTCAAGTCAGAAGCTACTTGCGCATAAAATTCGGGCTTGTCTTCTGCTCCGAGCATCTCGGGCGCAGCAAGGAAGAAAGCGAAAGTGTCTTCAGCTGCTATAAGTCCAAAGACGCTGTGCATTGATTCAACAAGGGGCACTGTCTCGTGCAACAAATCAACTAGATGCCGCGACCTAACTGGATGTAATCCTTCCACACATTGCTTCCCAAATCGCAGGAAGTATTCTCGCTCCAACTGCTTAAGCACTTCCCCACGGTCAGAGTCAAATCGAACAGTATTTTGAACGTGCCGAAGTAATCGGCTGGTGTCTATTTGCAAGTTCAAGCAATCTGCTAGGGCAACCAGTCGCAATATCTCAAGCTTTGCAGCAGCATTACGTTGTTCTCTATTCAGCTCCTTGACCTGCATCTCCAGCCTGTCCCCGAGCATTTGACCTTGGGTTAGCAGGTATACATATTCAATTAGTAAACCTTTGTCAGCAACAGCTTCCCACGCTGGCTGCCATAATGTTACATTCTCATTTAGTTTCCCCCGCGACTTTAGCTCTTGAAATATATTCTCAGCTTCCTGACTTGATAGGGTAGTAACAACGGTTTGCACAGGTACCGTTGCTGGGTCTGCACCATACCTGTACCAATCTTCTTCACGGCTAGTTACCAAGAATTTTATTGGTAATTCCGCTGCTCGTTCCACCAAATCAGACCACCGTGCTACCTGATTTGTGAGGTCATCTACTATCACAACCGGAAGCTCACCCACTTTTACCCAGGCTTGCAAATAATCCAGCACTGCATTAATGGTCTCTTGGCTATTGCATAAGCGTAGTTGGTAGATACTCCGGCCTCGCTTTTGCAAATTGTAGCCGACCTGCCAAGCTAGCGTCGATTTCCCCTGACCGCTCGAAGCTCTTATGGCCACGACGGCAGCGGTATCCAGTTCTGCCTCTATGCGCGATTCCCAACCGAGACGCCTAACTGGTAGCTTTTGGGCAATATGGCGGGGCCTGGCTGATTGGCCATCGAAGTACCCGTCTGTATTAGCATCCGACTCTTCTTCATAAACAACTCGCTCCAACCAATTATGACGTATTGCTTCATTAATAGGCGCTTTCGAGTAATTATCTTTAACGGCTTGAACAACACTTGCTAATTGCTTATAACTAATAATAGCCCGTTCTCTTGACCATTCAAATGCGTGATAAAATACCGCTTTAAGAAACTGTTCTTCGCTTGCCGCATGTATATCGAAATTAGACAACAGAGCGCGTAAACACTTCTCTTGTGCTTCTGCCTCTGTAATATATTCGAATGTAATTTGTTGTAAGAATCTTTGTATTGTCGAAATATCTAGCGAATCGTAAACGCCTTTTAATTTTACCGTCCAATGGGTTAAGGCTTCTTTAGAGAGCTTATGTTGAACCAACTGCTGAAGATTTCCTGACGCAATAGGCATGTTGTAGACTAGCCTAAACGTGGCATCAGGTGAGCCTCGATATACTTCTAGGAAATTCTGCAGTATCCCTAAGTCCCAGAAGCTGCCTGCATTCATGGCATTTACTGAGGTCTTTAGTTGGATATACTCGGCTTGACCCACCACAATTGTATTGTGAACGTCCAAGTCTTCCAATCCCTCTAGTTGAATGATGGCCTCACTACCAGGTGTTAATTCACTCAGCATTTTATAGCAGGCATATAAAAGCTGGTATTTCATACCACGCAGATTTATGACTCCGCCAGTACGCCGAACGGTGATATCCTGAATGTATTCATCTAGTTCAGATGGTGGCACCAGAAAGATATCAACACCCTTGGGTGTAATAGGTTGATTAGTACGACGACGCGAGTTTTTCATAAATAGTAGTACTACTTGGTTATCAGTCTAGCCGCTGCTCTGCAAGTGGGGCACTTATGGAGCTATAGCGCCATTGCTTTTTCAAAGAGAACCAACTATTTATTGGCCAGCTCTATCCAGTCGCTGTTGCAGGGAAGTCAAAGCTGAATCCTGTTCAACAGGTAGTACAGGTGGCATGAACGCTTCAGAATGCAACAACACCTGTGGCTTAGGAGACGAAAGCAGTACCGTGCCCCCGGTACCCTGGCCAAGCTGAATATCTGCGTGGTGTGGCATTCCCGTCGGCCAGCAGTCAGCTGGCAGGTGCAGCCGCTGGCGTGACCGGGTTATAGCCACATACAACAGATTAATTTCCTCCATCACCTTGGCCCGCTCCCCCAGTTCTAGAGGCTTGGTTTTTACCTGCTGCTCCAGCTTGTCAATCACGGCCTGCGTGGGAAAGTCGGCCACCAGCTGCACCTCGTCGTATTCCATTCCTTTGCAGCGGTGCACCGTCGAGAAGTACACCTGGGCCTGGTCGCGTTCGGCATCCGTTACATGCCGCCGTTTCAGTTCCTCAATCATTCCGGCCACCTCGTCGCCTTGCTCTTCCACCAAGGTGATAAGCAGTTCCAACGGTTTGTCTTCCGTTTTCTCGGCATAGTCCCGCAGGTCATCTAAGTTGTCCATCAACCGAATCAGCGGGTCTTTGATGGCTCCGTGCCGGCCTTTGCTTAGGGCCAGCACATCGTATAGGCTGGCACTTTCGCCTGCGTAAGTGTAGGAATTAATGTTGCCTTCAAAGTACACCCGCTGCAGCTGCTCGCCGTGGTCCTGCAGGTACTCGATGGCTTTCAGCAATAGCGCCAGGTTGGTGCGCGCAATCACTGCCCGTGTCTTTATCTGGCCGGTTTCCGTGCCTTGCCCTGCTATCGGTAGCCCAACGGGCTCCCCCAGTTGGCTTTTCCAGCCCAGTACCCGTGTCGCCAACTGCGCAATTGGTTTTCCAAACCGAAAGCTTGTGCTCAAGGGCAAGCTCTGGAAGTTGGTCTTCTCGAGCGAGTTCACCGCATGGCGCCAGCCATATATCTGCTGGTGGGTGTCACCCACAATTACCTTAGTGGCCGTCTGCTGCGCAAACACCGCCAGCATCACTTCCGATGCATCCTGCCCCTCATCAAACAGAATAATGTCATACGCCAGAACCGGGCGGCTCAGTTGATATTTCTTCAGGTAGAAATCGTGCGTAATCGGTATCTGCCCACTATCCATGCGCGACAAGAAGTCCCGACAATGCTTTTCAATCGCCCAGTAATGGTGCTCCACAAAGCCTCGCGCTTTCACGTCAACCACCGTAGTGCGGTAGTCCAAGTGCTGCACCTTTTCTTCGGGCTTGTTGCAGAAGTACGCCGCGAACTTCAGTGCGTGGTTGGCCACCATGTGCTCTAGGTGCCGCTCTTCACCAAAACCCCGGGGGAGCTTCAGTAAGTCCACCAGTTCGTGGGCCCTGTAGCCTCCTTTCGGATGTAGCTTATAAGGGTGCTGCCGCATCACTTCGCGAATGGCCAGCGAGTGTGCCGTCTCTGCTCGCACATTGCGCAGGCCTGCCGCCGCAAACTTGCGCTTGGCTTCATCCTTTACCGTCTTATTAACTGATGTTACGCAGCCAGTTTGGTCAAAGTGTAGTGCATGGCTTTGAGTCCGCGCAAATAAAG
>NZ_BAABDK010000028.1:0-71228 GCF_039539585.1 Hymenobacter glaciei
GTGTTTACTCGACTCATTCCGCAAATAACGAGCATAATGCAAACTAATTCATCCGACCTACTTATTCATGTAAATACTAAATTATTCATGGTGTCGTTCAGGGGGCTCACTTTCTTCAACCACTTTTCCCTAACCATATGGCCTTCGACGTCAATCTGCTCAAAACCCGCTCCCAATGCATTGCTGCTAAAAATTCGCTCGAAGCCGAGCTGGACAGCTACAGCGTGCGCAATACGAATCTGGACTTTCGCGACCGGCAGGCCGAACGCTCCGAAACCTCGGTGGCCTCGCGCCTGGCCACTGCTACCAGCCAGTTGGCCTACGCCACCCAGGAGCTGGCCCGCCCCGACCTCTCCGACGTGGACCGCAAGCGCTACAAAGCCCAGCAAATGACAGCCCGCCACCAGAAGGAGCGCCTCGAAAGCCAGGCCGAAGAAGAAGGCGGCACCACCGCCTTCCTGGCCGATGTGAATGCCGACCAGGTCGACGGGCAGGTGGCCATCCTCACGGCTGCCATCGCCGCCACCCAAACCCGCCACGACGCGCTGCCGGCGTAGTTCGGGCGTTGTACCAATAAAAAGGCCGGCCCCACGCAGTGTGGGGCCGGCCTTTTTATTGGTGCACAGAAGCCTTAACGGTTATTATTTAAGGGCCCTAAGGGAGTCAATGCTGCGAAATACCGCCGCCCGGTAGTCCAGCCAAGTACGGTACGTGACTAAGTCATGGTGGTCCATCGGGGCATTGGTACTGATGCCGGGGGTATTGCGGTCGATGATGGTGTGCTTGGCACGGGCGGTTCGCTCATAGTCCCGTATGAATTGCAGGTTGCTCAGCGCCCAGGCCTTCGCCCGCGCCCGCAGTTCCTGCGCGTTGGGGTGCTCGATAGTGTCACTGGCTAATTCCTCGTCATAGCTCAGCTCGTGGGCTATCTGGGCATCCGCACCGGTAAAAGGAAGCAGTTCGCGGCTCTCCGAAGGCTGGGGCTGGCTTTGAGGCGGGATTTGTGTCGGTGTTTGCGGGCACCCGGTGAGCAAGGTTAAGCCCAGCAGGCTGGCGCCAAGTAGCAATGAGCGACGCGCCGGGCCTCTGGGGGCATTCCTGGCAACACTCATTCTGATAGAATGGAACATGGTAAAGGGGTTTGTGGAAGGATACAACGTCTCAAACATAAGACAAGATCTATACTGCCATTGAAAACAGATGGCTGTTTTAACCCGTCAACAACATCATCATCAATTGTCTCTAAACCAAAGCTGTATTACTGCTTGGCAAACGAAGTGGAAAACGAAAAACCCCACGATTTTTGTCGTGGGGTTTGGTCGGTTCATCGGAATGGTGTTTCCTCTACAGCAGCGTGCCTCTAAGCAGCAGTAGTGCCACCGAGAAGTAGATAATCAGGCCCGTCACGTCGACCAGCGTGGCCACGAAGGGGGCGGAGGACGTGGCTGGGTCGAGGCCCAGCTTCTTGAGCAGCAGCGGCAGCATGGAGCCCGCCAGCGAGCCCCACAGCACAATGCCCACCAGCGCAATGCCCACCGTGAGCGCTACCAGTGCCCAATGCGGGCCATAAATGGGTGTGATGGCCTGCCAGATGGCAATGCGCCCAAAGCCCACGAGGCCCAGAATCAGGCCCAGGGCCAGGCCGGTGATGATTTCGCGCCGCAGCACCCGCCACCATTCGCCCAGTGTGAACTCGCCCAGCGCCATGGCTCGGATGATGAGCGACGTGGCCTGCGAGCCCGAGTTGCCGCCCGAGCTGATAATCAAGGGCACGAACTGCATCAGCACAATGGCTTTTTGCAGCTCGCCTTCGAAGAATTGCATGGCCGAAGCCGTGAGCAATTCGCCCAGAAACAGCACCACCAGCCAGCCGGCCCGCTTTTGCACCAGCGTCAGCAGCGGCATGGTGAGGTAGGGCTCGTCCAGCGCTTCGGAGCCGCCGAGCTTCTGCATGTCCTCGGTGTCTTCCTGCTCGCGAATGCTCAGGATGTCGTCGATGGTCACGATGCCGAGCAGGATGCCCTGGTCCGACACTACCGGCAGGGCGTTGCGGTCGTTGCGCCGGAAAATATCGATGGCTTCTTCCTGGTCCTGGGTGGCAGTGAGCTGCACAAAGCGGCGGTCCATGAGGTCGCGCACCCGCGCCGCGGGCGCCGCCAGCAGAAACTCCCGGATGCGGATGTCATCAATCAGCACGCCGTGGGCGTCGGTCACGTACAGCATGCTCAGCGTTTCGGACTGCCCGCCGTGCTGCCGGATGTAGTCGAGCACCTGCTGCACCGTCCAGTTCTCGCGAATGGCGATGTAGTCGGGCGTCATCAGGCGGCCCACCGAGTATTCGGGGTAGCCCAGCAGCTGCAGCGTCACCTTGCGCTCTTCCTCGCTCAGGCTCTGCACCAGCTCGGCCACAAAGTTGGCGGGCAGAAACTCTAGCAGGGCCGTGCGGTCATCGGGCGACATCTCGTTGAGGATGTCGGCCATCTTGTCCTGGGCCAGGTTGTCGAGAAAGTGCCGCTGTTCCTCGATGTCGAGGTACTCAAACACTTCAGTAGCCAGCTTCAGCGGCAGCAGCCGGAAGATGATGAGCTGCTCCCGTTCCTCTTCGGCCTCAATCAGCGACACCAGCTCCGAGGGCTGGTAATCGCGAAGCAGCTGCTTGAGCTTAAAAAATTCGCCCTCCTGAATCAGGGACGTGATGGTTTCCACGGTCTGCGGCTGCATGAAAAAGAGGAGGGAGATGCTTCGCTAGGCAAGCGGGGTTGATGACGGGAATAAGCTCCACAAAAGTAGGGCCAAGCGGGCCACAGTAGCACGCAGCCTGTGCTGCATACACGAGCGCAGCGAGTAAACTCTTTGGCGCCGTTCTCGTGAATACACTCGCTGGGCTCGTATACGCAGCAAAGGCTGCGGGCTACAACTACCCCAAATTCCCTCAACGGCCCCATCTTGCCGCCCCAACTCTGTACCTATGCCCCTTGATGCTTCTGCTGTTGCCATGCCTTTGGGCACCCTCGTGGTGCTCGGTGGTGGCGACGACGACCCCCTGCTGGCTTTGCTCGCCGGCCTGCTGCCCGACCGCAACGCCCCCATCGAAGTGTTGACCACTGCCACGCGCCGCCAGCCGGCCCGTACCGCTGCTGCCTATGCGCATGCCTGGCACCAGCTGGGCTGCCCCCACGTGCGCCACCTGCAGGTGAACGAAGACAACCCCGCCGACGCCCCCGCAACCCTGACTCGGCTGCGCCGGGCGGCCCTCGTGTTCATGAGCGGCGGCGACCAGGAGCGCATCACCGATTTCCTGCTCGGCACGGAGTTTTTGGAAGTCCTTCGGCATAAGTACCAGCACGAAGCCGGTTTCATTGTGGCCGGTACGTCGGCTGGAGCCTCGGCCATGGCGGAGGTGATGTTGGTGGACGGCCACGGGTGGCGCAGCCTGCTCGGTGGCCGCATCGAGGTGAAGCCCGGCCTGGGCCTGCTGCCCGGCGTGCTACTCGACCAGCACTTTGCCGAGCGCGGCCGCTACCCGCGCCTAATGCACGCCGTGCTGGCCCAACCCGAATTGTTGGGCATCGGGCTGAGTGAAGAAACGGGTCTTGTTATCCGCGCCGGCCAGCCTGTGCAGGTGTTTGGTGAGGAAGCCGTGGTAGTCGTCGACGCGGCCGAAGTGCACCACAACAACCTGCCGGGGCTGGCCGACGGCGCGGTTATCAGCGGCCACGGCCTGCGCCTCCACCTGTTGGTAGCCGGCCAGCAGATGGATTTGGCCACCCGTGAGGTGATACCGGCAAACGGTTGAATTGGTGACTGGCTGCATGGCTGACGTGAGGCGGATGCATTGACCAGTCAGGTTGGCTATCCACCTATTCACTAACCCATCAATTCGGCTGGGCACCAAACCCGTCTACCTTTGCGTTGATGGCCCGAAAATATTCCGTGCGTTTCATGCCAAGTTCTCATTTCTGGTCGCGGCGCTTGCCCGGCCTGCTGCTGGTGCTGCTCACGGTGCTGCCGTGGGCTTGCACCCGCAAAACTGTATCCTTCAACAGCACCCCCGAGCCGCCGGCCCTGGCCGTGTCGGACACGCTCACGCGTACCTCCGATACGCTCGGGGGCAAGCCCTCGCTCAGCACGGCCCGCAAGGTGGTGCTCACCAAGGAGCAGGAGCGGCTGGCCAAAGAGCAGGAAAAGGATGCCCAGCGCAAGTCGAAGAAGCCCAAGAAAAACGTGTTTCTGGGCGAGCGCATCAAACGCGCCTACACCAAGACCGGACCCAAGGGGCGCAACCAGAAAATTACGATTTTCTATTATCTGAAGTATCCTCAGGTGCTGAATGCCTACGCGCCGTCGCATTACTACTACGACACCAAAAAGCATAAAATTCTGCCTCTGGCAGCAATTGAAGACGAAGAGCCAAACCTGAAAATCCTACACGGCCCCTATAAGGTGGTGCAGAACAATAAGGTGCTCGAAACTGGCTACTACGCCCTCGGCACCCGGCACCTGCGCTGGGAAACTTTTAATACAAATGGCGTGCTGCTGGCCAAAACCCACTACGAAATGGGCTTCCCGCGCGACGCCAACGTGAGCTACTACGGCGAAGACCGCAGCCTCATCAACGAAGTGGTGCCCTACGTGAACGGCAAGCTCGAAGGCGAATACGCCAAGTTCTTGGTGAATGGCCAGCCCGACTGGCGCGGCCAGTTCGAGAACGGCAAGCGCGTGGGCGTCTGGACCAAGTACTGGGGATTCCGGGCCCGCCGCCGCTACGAGTACCAGTACGGCGAATCGGGCTACGACCCCGAGGTAACCGAACCCGAGCTCATCCGCCAGTACAACCGCAATGCGGTGCTCATCTACGACAAGGAGAAGAACTACGACCACCGCAACGACCCCGACGCTGTAGACCTGCCCGCCGCCCAGCGCCGCCCCGGCTATACGCCCCGGCCTGTTTACAAAGCCCCCGGCAAAGTGCAGCCCAAGAAGAAGTAAGGCTTTACTGTGCTGGCGCTTCTGCTCATGGTCCGTACCTCAGTAAAAGGCGTCCTCAAAGTGCTCAATGCGGAAGCCCGAGCTGAGCAGGGTTAGCGCCAGAATGTCGAAGCGGATGTCGCCGCGCCAGTCCATCTCCTCCTGCAAATGCGTGGCCGCGAGCCGAAACAGCTCTTTCTTACGTTCCGAAACAAAGGTTTCGGGCTCGCCGAACTGGCCGGAGGAACGGGTCTTCACCTCAGCAAATACCAGTAGACCAGCGCCCTGCTGTAACACTAAATCTACTTCGGCGCGGCCGTGGCGGTATCCACGCGCCAGCACTTGGTAGCCTTGAGCCATCAGGTAGTTGGCAGCAGCCTCTTCGCCAGCCTGGCCGAGTTGGTGGGGCGCGTGCGCCATTGAGTAGGGGAGAGGAGGGCCACACGAGCCCTCGGGAGCTGCAAGCTAGCCGTACCGGGGCTGGCCACCAAGCTTCTGCCAAAGCTTGCGGCGGGTCGTACCTTCGCGGTTCGTTTTTGCCCTTGCCGCCTATGGTTACTTCCGCTCCCTCGTTTTCGGCCCTGCTGCCCGCTAATACTCCGGCCGCTAACCGCGGCGTGCAGGTGCACCGCCTGGGCCTGGTCGAGTACGTACCCACCTGGCAACTCCAGGAAGCACTGATGGAGGCCACGCTGGCTATCAAAACCCAGAACCGCTTGGGCGAAGCTGCGGGTACTGCGCCGTTGCTTACGCCCAACCACCTGCTGCTCTGCGAGCACCCCCACACCTACACGCTGGGCAAAAGTGGTAAGCCTGAGCACCTGCTACTGGACGATGCCGCCCTGGCTGCCCATGAGGCCAGCTTTCACCGCATCAATCGGGGCGGCGATATCACCTACCACGGTCCCGGCCAGCTGGTAGGCTACCCCATCTTGGACCTCGACAATTTCCGGCCCGACATCCACTGGTACCTACGCACGCTGGAGGAAGCCGTAATCCGCACCCTGGCTGAGTATGGTTTGAACGCCGGCCGCATTGCCGGCCTCACCGGCGTTTGGCTCGATTGGGAGGAAGGTGCACCTAACCCGCGCAAAATTTGCGCACTAGGCGTAAAGTGCAGCCGCTGGGTTACCCTGCACGGCTTCGCCCTGAACGTTGCGCCCGACCTGTCCTATTTTGGCCACATCGTGCCCTGCGGCATCACCGACAAAGCCGTTACCTCGCTGGCCCATGAACTAGGTCCAGGCTCTGCCGTTACCGTAGCCGAGGTGCAGGAGCGGCTGCTCCCGCACCTGCTGGGATTAGTAGGTGGCACGGACCCTGCTGCTGAGGCAACTGCGCCCGTCATCACCCCGAACCTTTAATAGTGAATTCTGGCAAGCTGTGAAATCCGCTCAGCCCGTATAATGCTGCAATGAAGCAAGATATTTCGTTTGACCCTATCGAAGGTGTATCCGTAGCCGTAGTACTGGCCGCCGACCAGGCCCTCAATGCCAATGGGCAGCCCATCTGGCAGGTTTACCTACTGAACGAAAATGACTTCCCCCTCGAAAACGTCATCATCAACGCCAACGGCTACGGCCAGCAGCCCGATGGCGAAAAGGTGCGGACTTCCACGTTGCGCTACCTATTCGAGCAGGTGCCGCCGTACACCGCCGTCCCGGTCGAGCCCCTCGACCCATCGCTGTTTCATCTCAATAACCAGTACTGGGTGAGCTACTACCGGGGTCCCCAGATTTTCGATAAGAAATTCATTTTTGTGCCCGATTCCATCGTGCCCGACAACTTCTCCAACATTCCCTTGCTCGACCGCGTGGGCGTGCTACATAGTTAAATTTCTTTGGTGTTGGCCTACCTTCTGGGTTCAACTCTCATGCAATACTTTATGAATCATCTCGATATTCCCTTGGCTTTGTCCTGGATGTGGGCGCTACTGGTATCGTTGTTTGCTGTGCCGTCCATCATCTACATTGCGCACCTCAAAAACATGCTCGATACGCCCAACGGGCGCACCGTGCACCAGTCGCTTACTCCGCGCTTGGGTGGGGTGGCGGTGTTCGCGGGCTTTATGTCGGCCCTCACCATTTTCGCGCCCCTGCAAAATGGTGTGAAGGAGCTGCTCGCCGGCTGCATCATTCTGTTTTTCGTGGGCCTGAAGGATGACCTCGTAGGCATGTCGGTATCGAAGAAGTTTGTGGGCCAGCTTCTGGCCACGGGCATTGTGATGATAATGGCCGATGTGCGCCTCACCAGCTTCCAGGGCATCTTGGGCATTGACACGCTTCCGGTCGGTATCAGCTACGCCTTCACCTTCTTCGTCATTGTCGGCATCACCAACGCCATTAACCTCATCGATGGTCTCGATGGCCTGGCTGGTACCATTGTGCTCATCATTTGCAGCACATTTGGCTATTATTTCTACTCCTACGGCGGGGCCGGGTTTGGTAACTATGCTTACGTGGCCATCTGCCTGATTGGCGGTTTGCTGGGTTTCTTGCGCTATAACTTCCACCGCGCACCCATCTTTATGGGCGACACCGGTTCGCTTGTTTGCGGCTTCATTGTGTCGGTGCTGGCCATTCAATTCATCGAGATGGGACTGCGCGTTGGGCAGCCGTTCAGCGCTTCGGCGCCCTCGGTTGCTGTAGGTATCCTGTTCGTGCCCTTGTTCGATACCTTGCGCGTGTTTTCGTTGCGCATGGCCGCTGGCAAGTCGCCCTTCTCCCCCGACAAGAACCACATCCACCACCGTATTCTGGCCATGGGTTTCCAGCAAATCAGCACCGTGTTGCTGTTAGCTATGCTTAACATTCTGGTTACCCTGTTCGTCATTCGATTCGCCCACCTCGGCAATACCATTCTAATAGCTGCACTGGCGAGTTTCTCGGTTCTGCTCAGTATCTTCTTCGGCGTATACCAAAGCCGTCTTTCCCGCCGCCAGCTGCAAGCTGCCCAAGCCTCCGGTCAATAGCCCTTTGCCTCATGCCAGCCCTTTGCCTCTTGCGCTTGCCCCTGCCGCGCCTGCTGAGTTGGCTGCTACTATGCATTTGCTTATTGAAAGGAGCCGCAACTCAGGCCAGCGAGTACCGCCAGTTGCCGCCCGCTTCGCCAACTGCCCTCTCCACCGATTGGTTGATTCATGATGCGGCCCGGAACCGGCTCATCTTTTACCTGCCGGGCTACCACCAGCCGTCGCACGCCTACTACCAGTGGGTACGTATCAGCCACAACCAGCCGTTCCCGCTATCCTTCGCTGCCCAGCCCGGCCTTAGCCTGTTTCTCGACAACCAACTCGTTTTCACGGCTAGCGCATCCACCACCTACGCGTTCGACCTAGCGCTGTTATTGCCCTCCCAACTGGCTCCTGGCCGTCACCTGCTGGCCGTGTGGCAACCCGATGGGTCTCCCGCGTTGGCCTCGTTTTCGGGTGTAGCTGCTGTAGCCAGTGCATCAGCTACCGGCCTGCCCAAAGTTGCTGGTTTGGCCCTGCCTCGCTTGCCCGCCCCCCAGGGCCAGAACGTTTACCTGGGGTTTTTGCTGCTGTTGGGCCTTTCGTACGGGGCCATTCGCTCCACTTACCAGCCCGGTCTGGCACGCATCTTTCAAATCGAAGAACTCTTTGGCGTTAGTGGCGACCAGTCGGCCTTCCTCGTCAAGCCTGCATTCTCACTGCTGAACCTACTGCTGGTGGTGCTGTTCGCCCTCTCGTTTGGCCTGCTACTCACTGCCATCCATACCGATTTGCAGAACCTGCCGTTACTTCGGCAGTTCATCAACGTGCCCGAGTCGGCCATTGTAGGACGCGTTGTGCTCTATACAGCTATCATCACTTCTTTCGTTTTTGGGAAGTACCTGTTTCTGTCGTTGATGGCCTACATTTTCGGCCTGCAACCACTGGTCGATGTGCAGTACCGCGAGTTTTTGCGTACTACGCTGCTGGTTGGGCTTATTCTCCCGCTGGTGCTGTTGCTCTACCTCAGCCTCAATGGTACGTTTCCGCAGGCAGTTGCTTGGGCTGCTAGCATTGCCATCGGCCTCGTACTAGTGGGCACAGTGCTGCGCGTGGCCCGCACGCTGCACCGGCATGCCTCCCTGCTGAATCTGCATTTGTTTGCTTACCTTTGTGCTACCGAAGTACTGCCTCTGTTGGTGGTACTTAAGCTTATTGTTTTTACATACTGATTGATTCCGGCCCCTGCGGCCGGGCCAATTCCCTCCCGACTCTTATTGTCCTAAGCATTACCCCCTTTCCTTCCTGTATGGCCGAGAGTGCAGACAAGCCGGGCACAGGCCGGCACGCCAAGCGCATTAGCAGCATCCTGGTTACCCAGCCCAAACCCACCAACGACGTTTCCCCCTACTTCTCCATTGCCGAGAAATACGGCATCAAAGTAGACTTCCGGGAGTTTATCGACGTGCAGCCCGTGTCCTACAAGGACTTCCGGAAGGATAAAATCAATATCCTCGAATATACGGCTGTCATCTTCACCAGCCGCAATGCCGTCGACCACTTCTTCCGGATTTGCCAGGAGGCCAAGCTTGAGATGCCGGCAGAAATGAAGTACTTCTGTATTTCTGAACAGACTGCCAACTACTTGCAGAAGTATATTGTGCTTCGCAAGCGCAAGCTTTTCGTTGGCGAGCGCACTGCAGCCGACCTGTTCGATGTTATCAAAAAGCACAAGGGAGAGAAGTTTCTGTATCCTTGCTCTGATATTCGTAAGGATGACCTGCCAGTATTCATGCGGGCCAACAATCTGAAGTTCAGCGAGGCCGTCATCTACCGCACCGTAGCTAGCGACTTGTCAGACCTGTCTGACGTAAAGTACGACTGCATCGCGTTTTTCAGCCCTTCAGGCATTAGCTCGCTCTTCATCAACTTCCCCGACTTCGTTCAGGGTGGGACCCGCCTAGCTGCGTTCGGCCCCACAACCGCCAAAGCAGTTATTGATGCCGGGCTCATTCTGGATATCGAAGCGCCCCATCCCAACGCGCCTTCCATGACCGGAGCAATTGAAGCTTATATCCGCCTCCATGGCCAGACCCAGTCGGACAAGGAAGCCCCTAAAGGTGCCAAAACCAGCGCTTAAGAGACCTGATAGATAAGACTTTAACTATCAAAAACCGGCCTGGGAATTTCCAGGCCGGTTTTTTTTGTTTGAATTTTTTGGAGAGAGATTTTGAGTTACATTTGGAAGCTGTTCTTCATCGCCGGTCCACCCCCCTCCATCCCGGTTGCTTCCCTCTTCTAATACTCTGCACCTTACCTCCATGAAAGGAACTTTACTTGCAACGCTGTTGCTTTTGGCAACAGCTGGCTCGGCATTAGCCCAGCAGCAGCCCCAGTTCACCCAGTACAGTCTCAACGGCATGTCACTTAACCCAGCTTACGCGGGTATCAAGGGCCAGGGCGAGATAAACTTGCTTGGGCGTTACCAGTATTACAATTATGGCTCCTTTGGTGGTGCCAATGGCTCGCCACGTACCGGACTGTTTACTGCCTCGCTGCCTATCCTTGCCATTAGTGGCGGCGTTGGCGTGAGTGTATACTACGACCAGGTAGGCCAATCTAAAATGACCAATGCGGCTCTCTCGTACTCGCAGCACATCAAGCTAGGAGAAGGCAAACTTGGAATTGGCATCCAAGGCATTTATACTTACTTGGGAAAGGGCACATATATTGCTATTGACCCTGACGACATCAACGTACCCAAAGATGCATCTGACAGTAAGTTTGATGCCGGCGTTGGGGTATGGTACGAAGCGCCCAAGTTTTATGCTGGCTTGAGCCTCAACAATTTGTTGAGGTCGGGTTACACTTTTAAGAGCAGTGGTACCCAAGGTACCGCTAGTAAGTATCTGGCAGAAAACCATGCGTATTTCACCGCAGGCTACAATATCGATGCTACTTCTTCCGTTGTAGTGACACCATCGGTGCTAGTAAAGGCCGTGTTGCCGGGGGCTTATTCTGACAAAGGCAAATTTGATAATAGCAATAACTATTCATTTGAAGGTGGTGTACGCGCTACCCTCGACGATAAATATTGGGTTGGTGCCAACTATCGGCATCAGGAATCCGTTTCAGGTATGTTAGGCGCGAGTATTGCTAAGGATAATGCGTTGCGTTTAGGTCTTGCGATGGACATCATCACTATCAACCAAGCCGCCCGAGCGTTCAGCTCCTACGAAATTATGCTCTCCTACCGGCTGCCCAAGGTTGGGCTGCTGACCCGCCCGGCTATCCGCACCCCGCGTTACAGCTTCTAATTTTACTATTTTTTTATTCTAGCCTAAAATTGGCATTATCCAATTGAGTTAGGATAAAATTTAGCTAAGCTTAAAAATAACAAATCGGATTAACCGAGTTATTTGCGCTGTTCAGCGTGTTTTTAGTAAAATTGATTGGTTCTGGGAATGGCGGGGTATTGCACAGTATCCTAAAAAAGTGTAGATTTGCCAGCCCATCTAAATGTACTTTAGCGGTATTGGTAATTAAAACAGAATCTCTAACTCTCATGAACAAGCTTTTAGCAGTATCTCTTTTCGCTATCTCCGGAGCATTATTAGGTGGGTGCGGATTTGGTAAAGGCCCTCAGGGCGACCTGGTTGGCGCGGAAGACCGTCCTATTTTCAACCCGCAGGAAGTTCCCCTCGGCATGGTTCCCTGTCCGGGCGGCACTTTTCATATGGGCCAGACCGACCAGGATATTTCTGCGTCGATGGTAAACATGAACAAGCAGGTGACTATCGCCGGCTTCTACATGGACGAAACCGAGATTACCAACAACGAATACCGTCAATTCGTCGATGCCATCAAGCAGGACTCGCTTGATGTACTGGGCGAAGAGTACGTGATGACCGAGCTTTACCCCGATACTACGGTGTGGGTGCGCGACTTCACCTACCACATGGGCGACCCCCTGTTGGAGTATTACTACACTCACCCTGCCTTCGACGATTATCCAGTAGTTGGGGTGGACTGGTTTGCTGCTAAGTACTTCTGCAACTGGCGCACCAAGTTCCGCAACGCTGCCCGCGAGGAAACCGGCTTTGCCAACGATCCGAACTTCCGTCTGCCTTCCGAGGCTGAGTGGGAATACGCCGCCCGCGGTGGCCGCGACTTGGCTACTTATCCTTGGGGGGGACCTTACCTGCGCAACAGCAAAGGCTGCATGCTGGCTAACTTCAAACCCGGCCGTGGCGATTATGCTTCCGATGGCTTTGCGTACACCTCAGAAGTAGGTTCTTTCTTCCCCAACGACTTCGGCCTGTACGATATGGCCGGCAACGTGTCTGAGTGGTGCGACGATGCGTACATGGAAGCGTCGGTGCCTGTAGTTTGGGATTTGAACCCCACTAACCCCGATGATAACGAGCCGCGCAAAGTTGTACGCGGTGGTTCGTGGAAAGACATTGCCTATTTCCTCGAAACAGGCACCCGCAATTTTGAATATCAGGACTCGGCACGCTCCTACATTGGCTTCCGTTGCTCCATGATTCAGATTGGCATGGGCACCAACAGCTCACTCAACTAAAGTTATAATATCAGTTAGTACCAACGGTTTCAGTCACCCTCTCCTCAAACACCTCTCAACCTCTTTCGAAAATTATCATGGCAGCCAAAACTAGTTTCCTCTACGATACACTGATGCCCAAAATATATGGCCTCGGTGCAGCCGTTGTTATTGTAGGTGCTTTGTTTAAAATCGAGCACTGGGCCGGTGCCGATACCATGCTTATTGTTGGTCTGGGCACGGAAGCCGTTATTTTTGCGCTAAGCGCATTCCAGCCAGCCCACAAAGACCACGACTGGTCGCTGGTTTACCCGGAGCTCAGCGAAGGTTATGACCCTTCTACTGGCAACTCAAGCTTCTCGAACGAGAGCAACGGGAAGGGCTTGACGATGAAGCTGGACGACATGTTGAAAAACGCGAACGTAACTCCCGAAGCTCTCACAACTTTGGGCCAGGGCCTGAACCGTTTGAGCACGACCACCTCGCAGATGTCGCAGTTGGGTGAAGCTGCTAACGTAACCGACGAATACACCAAGAAAGTCCGCTCGGCAGCTGATTCGCTCGATAAAATTAACGTGGCTTACGGCAACACCGTGGAAGCCATCACGGCTATGTCGAACGCTACCTCGGATGCTAAAGAGTATCACATGCAGGTACAGAACGTGACCAAAAACTTGGGCGCGCTCAACGCAGTGTATGAAATGGAACTGCAGGATGCTAACACGCACCTGAAGTCGATGAACCAGTTCTACGGTACCCTCAGTAAGGCCATGGATAACATGACCCAGGCTGGCAAAGACACCGAAAGCTTCCAGAAGCAGGTTTCGGACCTCACCAGCAACCTCACTTCGCTGAACCGCGTGTACGGCAACATGCTGAACGCTATGCGTGCTCCCGCGCAATAAGCGCGTGCTAGCAAGGTAGTTAGTTCATCATCCACTTATTAGCGGAAAGAAACAATGGCAGGTGCAAATGAAACCCCGCGGCAGAAGATGATTGGCATGATGTACCTCGTGCTGACTGCTCTTCTGGCGCTCCAAGTGAACTCAGCAATTCTGCTGAAGTTCAAATTCATCGATGATAGCCTTTTGGGCGTCAACGATAAGACCGCTGTAGCAGCTGATGGCACGGTGAAAGGCATTGAGGCAGCGGTAAAGAAAAATCAGAACCAAGTCCGTGACCTGAATGTGTTGAAGCAGAGCGAAGAAATTCGTGCCAAGACCAAAGAATTGGTTGCTTACCTGCGTGATACCCGCGAAAAGCTACTGAAAGCCACTGAGAACACCGGCCCGGAAATGAAAAACCTGAGCGGTGAAGACAAAGTCGCTATCACAATGCTGGGTGGCCAAAAGCACAACGGTATTGCTTACACGGGCTTGAAACCGAAGCTGAACGAGTACGCAGAGTTCATTAAGCAATACGTGCCAAGCGCAACGCCTCTGGCGCTAGATGCTAAAGAAGACCCCCGTGTAACCGAGAAAGGTCAGAAGAACAAAAACTTCGCTGAGCTCAATTTCGAAAACACTCCGGTTGTAGCTGCCTTGGCAACCATATCGCAAAAGGAGACGGAAGTGCTTAAATATGAAGCAGAGGCTCTTTCGGCTCAGGCTCAAAAAGTAGGTGCTAAGACGATTGTATTTGACAAGATTGGTGCTTTCGCTTCGGCCGAGTCGAATACAGTAGCTGCTGGTACCAAGTACAAGGCTGAACTGTTCCTAACCGCTTCGGCTTCGAGCATTCGTCCATCGATGACTTTGAACGGTTCTTCGTTGGCAGTCGACCCAACTAACGGTCACGGCAAAGTGGAGTTCACAGCCCGCCCTGGTGGGTTTGATGCTTCAGGAAATGCTAAGTCTTCGTGGACGGGTACGATTCGCTTCAACCAGAATGGTCGTGATACCACCTTTACCGTGAAGGTGCCTTACACCATCACTAAGCCCGTAATGCAGATTCAGTCGGCTTCGGTGCAGGCTCTGTATTTTAAGTGCGGCAACAAGCTGAACGTATCAGTTCCTGCTTTGGGTGCTCAGTACAAGCCTAGCTTCTCAGCTTCGGGTGCTGCAGCTATCCAAGGCGCTAAGCTTGGTGATGTAACCCTGATTCCAAACTCGAAAGAGGTGACTCTGAACGTGAGCAGCGGCGGCAACGCCATCGGTTCGCAAACGTTCCAGGTGCGTCCAATTCCTAAGCCTTCGATTGAGGCTTATGCTGGTGGCCGCCCCGTGAATGACAAGCAGGGTACCCCTGGCACTGCCGTGCGTTCGTTCAGCCTGCGTGCTATTCCAGATGCTGGTTTTGCTACTTTCCTGCCCGATGATGCCAAGTTCCGCGTTTCGCGCTACGAAGTGACTTTGGTACGCGGTAAGCGTCCTGCCATCGGTACCATGACCTTCAATAGCCCCCAAGCTGACCTGAGCGCTGTGGTAAATGCTTACCGTGAAGGCGACCGCCTATACGTGGAAGTGAAAGACGTACAGCGTCAGAACTTCCAGGGCAATGTGGAGGCCGTGAACATGACCCGTACGTTCAACATTCCCTTGCTATAATATTTGTGGTTTAGCCACGTTAGCGAACTATCCTACCGACAATTTGCTTTTGCCCGTTATGAAATCTTTGCACACGCTGGCGGCTATCGCCGCAGGCTTATCGCTCTCGCTGACTGCCGCCGCGCAGGAGCAGGCCACTACGGCTAGTAGCACCGGTTCGCACCGGCCTATTCCGCTCTCCGACCAGATGTTCCGCAAGAGCATCTGGCGCCAAGTCGACCTGCGCGAGAAACAGAATAAGCCCATGTTCTCCGAAGGCAAGGAAATCAGCCGGGTAATTTTAGAAGCAGTGCGCCGGGGTGAGTTGCAGGCCTACAAAAACGATTCGCTGACATCAACGCTGACGCCGACCGAGGTGCAGACTAATAGCTCATACATTGACGCGGTAGACAAGCTAAGCGCTGATGAGATTGCCGCTGGTTTCAAGCCAGAGTCGGGTGGTGGAGGTGATGATTGGGGTGCTACTACTCCTAAGAAGCCTGTCGCCAAGAAAGTGCCTAAGTTGAATGCCGCCGGCAAACCAATGAAGGACCGTAAAGGCAAGGTTATCATGGTAAACGCTCCGGCTGCCGCTACTGTAGCTGCTGCTCCCAAGCCGGCTGGCAACGAGTACCGCCCGAAGGACATCTATGAGATGGAGATTAAAGAGGATATGATTTTCGACAAAAAACGGTCGAGAATGTATCACGATATCAAATCCATCACCCTGCTGGTCCCTTCAACGCTGGCTTCGAACACGTCGGGCATTGAAAAGCCAATTGGCACGTTCAAGTACAGCGACCTTGTGAAGGTTTTCCGTGCTAATCCGCAAAACGCCATTTGGTTCAACGCTGAGAACGACGCTCAGCACAAGAATTTGGCTGATGCTTTCGAGCTGTGGTTGTTTAACTCCTACATTACGAAAGTGTCGAACGCCGGCGACAGCCGTCTGGACGACATCTATGGTGGCGCTCAGCAAGGTATTTTGGCTGCTCAGCAGACCTCGGCTGACCTGATAGAGTACGAGTACAACTTGTGGTCCTTCTAAGGCTATACAGATTAAAAACAAAAAGGCCACCGCAGTAATGCGGTGGCCTTTTTGTTTTTATACTTTGGATTAGGCCGGAAGCTGGCGGGGCGGCATGGGGTGAGAAGGCGCCTCATTTTCGCCGAAATAGATTTGGAGGATTTTGGCTTTGGCTTTGCCTACTTCGGCGATTAGCTCAGCTTCATTTAGCTCACGGATTTTCTTGACGGACTTGAATTTGTTGAGGAGTTTTTCAGCAGTCACGGGGCCGAGACCCTTTACATCGGTGAGTTCGGTTTTAAGGGTGCCAGCGTCGCGGCGGGAGCGGTGAAAGGTGATGCCGAAGCGGTGAACTTCGTCGCGCATGCGCTGGAAGAGGCGCAGCGATTCGCTTCTTTTGTCGATATAAATCGGCAGCGGGTCGTTCGGGACATAGATTTCTTCGAGGCGCTTGGCAATGCCGATGACGGGAATCTGGCCCCAGAGGTTGAGGTCTTTGAGGGCTTTGACGGCCATACTAAGTTGGCCTTTACCGCCGTCGACGATAACTAATTGGGGGAGGCTGGCTCCTTCGTCGACCAAGCGGCGGTAGCGACGGGAAACGACTTCGTACATACTATCGAAGTCGTTGGGGCCGATGACTGTTTTGATGTGGTAGTGGCGGTAGTCCCGCTTACTGGGCTTGGCATTGCGGAAGCAGACCATGGCCGCCACAGGATTGTCGCCCTGGAAGTTGGAGTTGTCAAAGCACTCGATGTGTTTGGGAAGCTCGGTGAGGCGCAGGTCCTTTTTGATGGTTTCCATAATGCGCACTTCGTTGCTGTCCTTGCTCTTCTCGTTCATGCTTTCCTTCTCCTTGCGGGCGTAAAGCACATTTTTGATGGCAAGTTCAAGAAGCTTGCGCTTGTCGCCAATCTGGGGAACGGCGAGATTCACACCAGGGAGCGGGAGTTCAACAGCAACATTCGTGAGGATTTCGCGCGACTCGCTTTCAAATTCCTGACGTAGCTGCATGATGAGCGGGGCAAGGATTTCAGCATCGTCCTCGTCGAGCTTTTTGGTGACTTCTAGTGACTGCGTGAGAATGATGCTGCCGTTCATCACCTTTAAATAGGTGATAAAGCCCGATTTCTCGTTGCTAGCGATGGCAAACACGTCAATGTTGGTGAGCGTGTCGCTCACGATGGTAGACTTCGCCTGGAAGGCTTCCAGCTTATCGAGCTTGACTTTAAACTGATGGGCCAGCTCGTACTGCATTTCCTGGGCAGCGGCGGTCATGCGCTCCCTGAAATACTGCTTGGGAATACGCAAGTCGCCGTTGAGGATGTTGCGGATTTGCTGGATGTAGCTATTGTAAGTGGCCTCATCTTCGCGAGCGATGCAGGGAGCGTTACAGTTGCCGATTTGCAGCTCCAGGCAGGGCTTGAACTTGCCCGCTTCGACGTTGGCGACGCTGAGGTTGTAGTTGCAGGTGCGAAGCGGGTAGAGGGCGCGGATGAGTTCCAGCAGCACGTTGAGGGCGGTCCCATTGGCGTAGGGGCCGTAGTAGCGCGAGCCGTCGTTAATCTTGTTGCGGGTGGGAATCAGCCGGGGAAACCGCTCATTGGTAATGCAGAGAAAAGGGTAGGTTTTGCCGTCCTTCAGGAGGATGTTGTATTTGGGTTGGTGCTGCTTGATGAGGTTGTTTTCGAGCAGGAAGGCATCCGATTCGCTATCGACAATGGTGAACTCCAGCCGCTTGATGTTGCGGACAAGTTGCTGGGTTTTCTTATTGTGGTCCTGCTTGGTGAAGTAGCTGCTGACGCGTTTGCGCAGGTCGATGGCCTTGCCCACGTAAATGATGCCCTCGTCGTCGAAATACTTGTAAACGCCGGGCTTGTGGGGCAAGGCGGAGATTTGGGCTTGCAGTTCGGGGTTGGCGGCCATGAGCAGATATTTAGGCAGATTCGACGAATTTCGCGGCGGTAGGAAAGCCGAAACTCCACGTACGGAATTAACAAAAAATGACCGGCAAAAGTCGCCGGTCATCGGGCAAAAAAAGCACTGGCTGCGGGGGACATCAGCAAAACATTAGCATGTTTCAGGCAAAACATCCTAATGTTTCGGGTAACTCGATAAGCCCTTTTGAAAGTTCGTGACTATGGATTGCCCAACTCTTTACTAGGAGTTAGACAACTTTTCACTACGAGTTAGTTAGATATCCTTGTCGTCCAGGTCGCCGGCGTCGGGCACCTGCATTTTCTGGTTGGCCGGGATAGTATCGCGTTGGCCGCCGTAGTAGCGCGAGCAGTCGATTTCGATGCTGAGCGGGGCGGCGGGCTTGGGGAAGGGACCGGTGTTGATGCCGATGCTCTTGTCCTTGTATACCTTCTGCATGAAGAGGCCGTAGAGCGGCAGGGCCTCGCGGGCGCCCTGGCCATAGGTGCCGGTGCGGAAGTGAATGCTGCGGTCCTCGCCGCCCACCCACATGCCGCACACCAGGTCGGGGGTGATGCCCATAAACCAGGCATCGGAGTAGTTGCTGGTTGTGCCGGTTTTGGCCCCAATTTCATAGGGGAACTTGAAGCCCGTGTGCAGGATGGTGCTGGTGCCGCCGGGCTCGGTGGTGCTGGCTTGCAGCATATACGTCATGAGGTAGGCCACTTCTTCGCTGAGCACTTCCCGGGTCTGGGGTACGAATTCGCGCAGCACGTTGCCGTTTTTATCCTCGATGCGGGTGACCATGATGGGGTCGGTGTGTACGCCCTTGTTGACGAACGTGGAATAAACCCCGCACAACTCGTATATGCTGCAATCGGAAGTGCCGAAGCCCATCGACGGCACGGCATCAACGGGCGAGGTGATGCCGAGGCGCTTGGCGTAGGTGGCGATGGTTTCGGGGCCGAGCTTCATCACCAGCCAGGCCGTGATGGAGTTCATGGAGCGGGCCAGGGCTTGGCGCAGCGTGAAGGTGCGGCCCGAGAAGTTGCCCTCAAAGTTGTGCGGAGTATAGGGCGCACGGCCGGCCACGGCGGGGAAGGTGGTGGCCACGTCGGGGCGCGGGTAGCAGGGCGAGTAGCTCTGGTCGATGGCGGCCGTGTACACGATGGGTTTGAACGTGGAGCCCGGCTGGCGCTTGCCCTGCCGCACGTGGTCGAACTTGAAGAACTTGTAGTTGGGGCCACCCACCCAAGCCTTCACTTGGCCGTTGAGCGGGTTCATGGCCATGAAACCGGCCTGCAGGTAGCGCTTGTAGTATTCGAGCGAATCGTAGGGCGACATCAGCATCTCCTTCTCGCCCTGCCAGGTGAACACCGGCATCTTATATTTCTTGTGCAGGTAATAGTTCACCGAGTCGCGGTTGCCGTCGTACTGGGCCATCAGCGACTTGTAGCGCTGGGTGCGGCGCATAGAGTTCACCAGGAAATTGGGAATGATTTTGCCGTTCTCGTCGCGCCAAGGCAGCTGGCCCTTCCAGTGGGCCGAAAACCACTTCTGCTGGAGCGTCATGTGCTCAGCCAGCGACTTCTCGGCGTACTGCTGCATGCGCGAGTCGATGGTGGTGTAGATTTTCAGGCCGTCGGCGTACAGGTCGTGGTCGGTTTCCTTCGCCCAGCTGACGAGCGACTTCACCACTTCGGCCCGGAAGTAGGGGGCCAGGCCCTTGCTGGGGTTCTCAACCGAGTAATGCAGTACGATGCGCTTGGCCGTGTCCTGGGCTAGCTCGGCAGTCGTGATGTAGTTTGACTTGGCCATCTGGCGCAGCACCCAGTTGCGCCGCTTGCGCGAACGGTCGGGGTGGGCCACCGGGCTGAAACGGCCCGGGGCATTAACAATGCCTACGAGGGTGGCAGCCTCCGGCGTACTCAGGTTTTTGGGCGACTTATTGAAGAAGGTCTTGGCCGCGGTGTTGATGCCAAAGGCGTTGGAGCCGTATTCGACAGTGTTGAAGTACATCCGAATGATTTCGCGCTTGGTGTAGTTGCGCTCCAGCCGGATGGCCAAAATCCATTCCTTGGTTTTGGTGATGAGCATGCCCAGCTTGCCCGTGCCGTTCAGGGTACCGTCGTTGAGGTCGCCCCGGGTGCGGAACAGCACCTTGGCCACCTGCTGCGTGAGCGTGGAGCCACCGCCGTTGTGCGAGAAGGTGAGCACACCGGTCACGGCGCGCAGTACACTCTTCGCGTCGATGCCCGAGTGCTGCTCAAAACGCACGTCCTCGGTGGCAATAAGGGCGTCAATCAGGTTCTGCGGCAGGTCCTTGAAATCAACCGGCGTGCGGTTCTCGCGGAAGTATTTGCCCAGCAGCACCCCATCGGCCGAATAAATCTCGGAAGCCAGCTCGGAGCGCGGGTTTTCGAGGCTTTTGAGGTTGGGCATGCGCCCGAACAGGTTCAGGAAGTTGCCGCTCACGGCCAGTACGAACAGGCCAAGTCCCACCACGCCCACACCAAAAAGCAGCCACATGGTGCGTACAAACGCCGTAAACCGCCCCGAACGGGCCGGTTTCAGGGGCTGAGGCTTGGGACGACGAGCAGGAGGAGTACTGGGCATAAAGCAAAAAAGAGGGAAACGTTGCGCAAAAATAAAGCCCCCGGCGCGGGCCGGAGGCTTGGGGGCTGGTTCAACCCGCAAAACACTACTTGTAGGCGCGCTGGTAAAAGCTCAAATACCCCGCCAAATCTCCGCTGGTTTGCAGCAGCGCCAGGTTTTCGGCGCTAATCACCAATGTCTGGTAGCCGGCCCCGCGCAGCTTGGCCAGCGGCGATTGCGGCCCGCGCAGCTTGGTGGCGTAGCTCTGAGCCACTTTCGCCCAGGGCAGCGTTTTCACTACCACCAATTCCTGGTCAGTTCCCAGTGTTGCGGTTTCCACCGTCAGGGCGTTGGCTTTGAAAAAACGGCTGTTATAGGTGATTAATTGAGCTGCCAGGCCCGTTGCGGCGGGAGAATCCTTTGGAAACACCAGCACTACTACATGCGGACTATTCAACAGCGTAGTATAAGCAGTGGTCGGAGCCGAAGAAGCCGTGCTGGTTCCGGCCGTAGGCGTAGTGGGCGCTGGAGTGCCAGCAACAGGCGCCATGGTGCCAGGAGTAGTTGCCGAAGCACCTGGAGCGGTATTTCCTGCTGCCGCTGCGGCTTTGGCAGCGGCAGCTTTCGCAGCGGCCTCGTCGGCCAATTGCTTGCGGGTAGGCCGACCCTTGCGAACCGGCGCACCAGTAACCGGCGTGGCTGCCGCAGTTGCGGGTGGGCTGGTAGAAGCAGCTGCGGTGCCCGGTGCCGGTGTGGTAACGGGTGGGTTAACCCCCGCGTTAGCTGGCACAGCGCCAGTCGTAGCACTTGCCGGTGAGGTAGCTGCCGCTGCCTTTTTGGCCGCAGCTTCTTCCGCTAATTGCTTGCGGGTAGGCCGGCCTTTGCGTACCGGAACTGCAGCCGTCGTTACAATACCGTCCGGCGTGGCTGTGGGGACTGCTCCCGGCATAGGCGTTCCAGCAACCGGTGTGCCCTTCGGCGCAGGTGCCAGCGGTGCCGGGCCTGCCGAACCGCTCGGTGTGCTTTCCACGGGCTTGCCCGTGGGTGTTTTACGCTCCTCGTTGGGTGCCGATGGAAGCTTGGGCGTATCGCCGGCAGGAGCAGGCCCAAGAGCTTTGGCCGGCGTCTCGTTTTCCTTGTAGAAAATACGCATGCGGTTGTTCACCTCGCCCGGGCGGAACTGTGAAATCACCGGCTTCTCCGTGGAGGCCAGCGCCCCGGCAAGTGCCCCATTTTCCTGCTTGCTGTAGGAAGCTGCCAGAGCCTTCGCCTGCGGTTGGAGAGGGCTGTCGGGATACGCTTTGATAAATTGCTCGACTGAAGCCCGGGCAGTAAGCGGCGGCTGCGTACGGGCCACCAGCAGCGTCTTCAGGTAGGCTACCCGGTCATTCAGGTCGCTTTTCGGGTATTGTTTTTCCGTGCGGCCCAGCACTGCGTTGGCCTTGCGAAATTCCTGATTAACATAGAAGGTGAACGCCGAATCGACGCGACTCGCCACGGCGTTGTGCAAGGCTAATTCGTGCTCGCGGTACAAAGGGTCGGCAACCAGCTTGGCATAAATCGACTTCGGAAACTCGCGTTGCAAGGCCGCCGCATACTGCTCCATTTTAGCCGCGTCGGGCTTGTCTTTGTAATAGAGGTAGAGCAGGTAGTAGGCGTCGGGCGCGTGCTCGCCGCGTTCGTAACGGCTCACCTGCTGCTCATAGGTCTCAAAGCCTTTCTCGCGCTCCTTTAGCTGCTCTTTATAGATGCCGCCCAATTCATACAAAGCGGCTTCCACCTGCCGGTTCGACGCCGACAACTGGCCGGGGTCGGTAGGGATGGCCGCGCGGTATTGGGCCACGAGCTTGTCGCGGGTTGCCGTGGGACTAGCTGCCGCGCCTGCGCTGGCCGAGTCGGCTTGGGTGCCATTCACAGCGGTTGTGGAGTTGCCCGTTACGCTCAACGGTGCGCCGCCACCCGCCACCGTATTCGGCGAGCTAGCTGCTTGCCGGTTGGTGCGCCAGTTATCCTGCAGTTGGCGGTTGCCCCACTTCCGAATAAACTCGGCCCGGGCCGTGCCCAGCAGGGTTGGGTTGTCGAAATACCATTGCCCGGCCGCCGCTGTGGCCGTGGGGTCAAACGATGTTACGTCAGAGGTTGCTGCGTTCAGGCCGCCGGGGTTTATGTTACCACCCGGCAGGTCGCTCCCAATACCGCTATTGGCCGAGCTGGCGCGGCTGGCCAAGTCAGCCGCGCGGGCCTGCGTTTTGGCCACCGCCGCCAGCCGGTCGGTTTCTCGCTGGCGGGTAGCCAGCTCAGCGTCGGCATACGTATTCAGCCGCTCGGTCAACACATCAGGTGCCAGCTTGGCTAGCGCCTGCAAGCTGTCCTGTGTTTCGATGATAGTATACTGCTTGGCAAAATCCTTCAGAATATCGCTGCGCTCTTTGATGGCTAAGTAAGTCTTGGCCTCCTTGTTCAGGTTCTGCACCGTGCTGTCGTAGTAAGCAGCTGCCAACGGATACTTATGCAGGTTCTCGTAGTAAATGCGGCCCGCGAGCAGGTAAGCATAGCTTTTCTGAAAGCGGTTGGTGGTTGTGGCCTGCACCGACTGGCGCAGCAGCTTCAGTGCCTCCGGGTAGTTCTTCTCGCGGTAGTTTAGCCGCGCCATCTCATAATAGATTTTGTCGCGGTAATCCTTGTTATTCAGGTTTTTCAGCAACCCGCCGAAGTTTTTGTCGAGCCGGGCCCGGTCCTTCGTGCTCAGGTCCGACACTTGCGCCAGCATCAGCTTGGCCTGAAAGTCGAGCTCGTACGGCGGGTTGCGGGCCAGAATCTGGTCGAGCTGCTCGTAGGCCTTCTTGTTCTCGCCGGCCTCTTGGTACAGCTGCGCCAGCAGGTAGCGCGTGCGCGACCGTTCGTTCTTGTATTCAATCAGCGGAATGGCCTTTTCGAGCTGTATAATGGCCTTGGCAGGCTCGTCAGTGCGCATGAAGTAGTCGGCCCGAGTCAGGAAAAGCTGGCGCGCATCTTCCGGCCGGCCCTGTTCCTTATCGAGTAAATCCGAAACTGCCTTCGCGCTTTCGAGCTCGCCCTGTGCCGTGAAGGTGCGCATCAGGCCAATCAGGGCTTCGTGCTTGGCATTGTCGTCCTTGCTCGTCGAGTTCACATACTTAAACGTGAGCGCCGCGTCGTCGAACTGCATCAGGTAAAACCGCGACCAGCCCACCAAAATGTAGGCATCATCTGTCCAGTCCGAGCCCGGCCGGTGCTGAATTGGCATCGACGCCCGTTTGATAATGTCCGTCAAATCAGCACGACTGGCTCTCACGCTGGCACTGTCCAGCGTCGGAAACAACGCCAACGGCTGGTTATAGTCGTTGGGCCGGGACGTGGTATACAGCTTGTCCTCCAGCCCCCGAAGCTTCTCCCGCGCAATGAAATAGGCGTTGTCGCGCGCTGCTACGTTGTTGAACGCATGCGAAACGATGTTCTTATCCGAGGCGCAGCCCGCCGCTCCCAACCCTAGCAGGACCAGAAGCCGCGCAACCCAGCGATATGTCAGCAATGGATGTGTCAAAATCAGCGTAAAGGAAAAAGGCCAGTCCGAACTGCCGGAACGCCCAAAGCGCCCCGAAATGTTCGGCGGCTCTGCCAGATAACGGAGCCGGACGGGTAAAATTACGTTTTTTCGCCGCCCACGCCCGCCCGGCCCGCGCCGTACCTTTGCTACCCGCCGATTTCGACCTGCCCATGCCCACCTCCCCCGACCCCCAGCCCACCGGTTCCGACCGTCGGCAGGCCATCATGAAATACTCTGGCCTGGCCTTCCAAATGCTGGGCATTATCGGGGGCAGCGCCTGGCTGGGTATTTGGCTGGATGGCCGCCTGAACACCGGTCCTTGGCTTACCATCGGGCTGCTGCTGCTGGGCGTGTTCGTGGCCGTATTCCAGGTCATCCGCAGCCTTACCAAAGAGTCGCTGTAAAGCGCGCGCCCAACTTCTACTGTACCTCATGCCCCGTTTCCTGCGCCAGTTTCTGCTATTCACCGCCGCCCTGGGGCTGCCCATTTATATGCTGCATCGCCTGTATGGCCCGGCCGTGGTGCACCCGCGCACGGGCCTTCTGTTTGTGGTCATGGCTGCGCTCACCTACTTCGCCTATAGCCTTACTGCACGCCTTGTGGCCCGCGACCCCAACAGCCTCGGCTTGGGCTACCTCATTGGCATGACGGTGCGGCTACTGGTCTCGTTGGGCCTTGTAACCTGGCTGCTGGCAAGCGGAATTGCGCGCGAGCCGAAGGGCGTCTGGACCTTCCTCGGAGCCTTCTTCATCCTGTACTTTTCGTGGGCTGGGTTTGAAATCTGGGCTACTTTGAGTAACTTGCGGCCGATTTCAGGAAAGCAAGTAGCGCAATGATAATGCGTTAGCCCGAAATCAGTCATTAATTAACTTTGAATGAAGCGTTTACTCTCGATTCTCCTTTGCTTCGTCTCCCTGTCCGTTTTCGCTAACGAACCCGCTGGCGAGGGCGCAAAGGCCGAAGGCTTCAATCCCGGCGAAATGATTTTGGAGCATATCGGCGATTCTCACGAGTGGCACTTGGCCACCCTGGGAGCCGGCGAACATGCCAACCACGTCACCATCCCGCTGCCCATCATCGCCTACCGCCCCGGCACTGGCCTGAGCACGTTTTCGGGCAGCCAACTGGCCCACGGCAAAAGCTATAGCGGCCTCAAACTGGAGGAAGACAAGCTGGTTGCCCTCGACGGTAGCAAGGTCTACGACTTCTCTATTACCAAAAACACCGCGTCGCTGCTCATCAGCGCCGTGCTGATGCTGCTGGTGTTCACGGCTGTGGCCCGTGGGTACCGCCGCAACCAGGGCCGCGCGCCTCAGGGCATGCAGTCGTTCTTCGAGCCGGTTATCATCTTCATCCGCGACGAAGTAGCCAAGAAGAACATCGGCCCCAAGTACGAGCGTTACATGCCTTACCTGCTCACGGCCTTCTTCTTCATCTGGTTCAATAACCTGCTGGGCCTGATGCCTGGCGCGGCCAACCTGAGCGGCAACATCGCCGTGACGATGGTACTGGCCGTGCTCACGCTGATTATCACGCTGGCTTCGAGCAACAAGTATTACTGGGCGCACATTTTCGCCACGCCCGGTGTGCCCAAGCCGCTGCTGCCTATCATGATTATCGTCGAGTTCCTGGGCATTTTCACCAAGCCCTTCTCGCTCATGATTCGTCTGTTCGCCAACATCACGGCCGGGCACATCGTGGTGCTCAGCTTCATTAGCCTGGTGTTTATTTTCAAGTCGTGGTCCGTTGCGCCGGTTACCATCGCATTCGGCCTGTTCATCAACGTGCTCGAATTGCTGGTAGCCATCCTGCAGGCCTTCATCTTCACGCTGCTCACCGCCATGTACATCGGCGGCGCGGTAGAAGACCACCACGATGCCGACATGCAAATGGGTTACGACGACGGCTCGGCCTCGACCCACGCCGCTCATTAACCTGACTTAACTGGCCGGGCGCTTGCCGCCCGCCAACTGGCTGTTTCGGCCAGCCCGTGGCAATCCCCCCCCTCCCCGCTGCGGGACTGACGAACTTTTTCTTTTTCCCCTTTTTCCAATTTTTATGTTACTCTCTTTGTTGTTGCAAGCTGTCGCTATGGCGGCTAACTACGGTCCTGGTTTGGCTGTAATGGGTGCTGGTATCGGTGCAGGTCTGGTGGCTTTGGGTGTTGGCCTGGGCATTGGCCGCATCGGCGGCAGCGCCATGGATGCTATCGGCCGTCAGCCGGAAGCTTCGGGCAAAATCCAGACGGCTATGATTATCGCCGCCGCTCTGATTGAAGGCTTGGGCCTGTTCGCAGTTGTAGTCTGCGTACTTATCTGGACCAAACTCTAGAATACCCGGCCGGGCTTCGAGCCCGGAAGTAGTTGGAAGCCCGCCGCCCGCTGCTGCAATACGCAGTTGGCGCGGCGGGCTTACCTGCTCCTAATCTGTTATTCGATTAGTTGACATTCTTTAAAATACAATAGCAATGCTGCCAGCTTTTTTATCCCCTGAACTCGGCCTGATTTTCTGGCAACTGGTTATTTTCCTGCTGGTGTTGTTCCTGCTGGGCAAGTTTGCCTGGAAGCCGATTCTGCTCGCTCTCAAAGAGCGTGAGGACAACATTGAAGGCGCCCTGCGCATGGCCGACCAGGCCAAAATCGAGATGCAGCAGCTAAAAGCCGGCAACGAAAAGTTGCTGACCGATGCCCGCCTCGAGCGCGACCGCATGATGCTGGAAGCCACCCAAATGGCCAACCAGCACCGCGAAGCCGAAAAGGCCCGCGCCACGGCCGAAGCCAACACCATCGTCCAGCAAGCCCGCGAAGCCATCCAGCAGGAGAAAAACGCAGCCCTGGCCGAAGTAAAGAACACCGCCGCCAAACTGTCGCTCGACATCGCCGAGCGCATCCTGCGCCGCGAACTCGCCGACCCCGCCGCCCAAACGCAGCTGGTCGATTCCTACCTGAAAGACGTTAAGCTTAACTAGTTGCTTGTTGTTCGTTGTCAGTTGTTAGTTCGTGCTAATGGCTGATAAACGGCCTGACAACTAACAACCAACAACTGACAAACAAACCACTATGGCTGACCAACGAGTAGCGGCCCGCTACGCCAAGTCGCTCCTCGACTTGGGCAAGGAGATGGGCACCCTAAGCGCCGTGAAAGCGGACATGGACCTGCTGAGCAAGACCATGGCCGAAAGCCGCGAGCTGCGCCTGTTGCTGCGCAACCCGATTGTGAAGCACGACAAGAAGCTGGCCATCCTGAAGGCCATTTTCGAAGGCAAAGTGTCGGACATGACGCTGCGCTTCTTCACCATCCTCACCGATAAAAACCGCGAGTCGGCAATCGAAGGAATCGGCCCGGAGTTTCTGGCGCAATACAACGTCCTGCAAGGCATTCAGTCGGCCCAGGTAACGTCGGCCACGCCGCTCACTGCCGCTGCCCGCGCCGAGATTCAGGCGCTGGTGAGCAAGCAGACTGGCCATACTGAGGTGCAGCTCACCGAGAAAGTGGATGCTGACCTCATCGGTGGCTTCGTGCTGCGAGTAGGCGACACCCAGATTGACGACTCCGTGCGCACCAGCCTTCGCAAGCTGCGCACGTCGCTGCAAGAAAATTCTTACCAACAACAACTGTAGGGTATAGGAAATTAGGGATAGGGGATACGTTCCCCGCATCCCCGTCCCCTATCCCTTGTCCCCTATACCTTATTCCCCCCCCCAATGGCAGAAGTACGTCCGGATGAAGTCTCCGCAATCCTGCGGCAGCAACTGTCCAATTTCAAGTCCGAAGCCGAGCTGGAAGAAGTCGGCACCGTATTGCAGGTCGGCGACGGCGTGGCCCGCATCTACGGTCTGAGCAAAGCCCAGGCTGGTGAGCTGATTGAATTTGAGAACGGCCTGCAAGGCCTCGTGCTCAACCTGGAAGAAGACAACGTGGGTGCCGTGATGCTCGGCGACTACTCGGAAATCCGGGAAGGCGCCACGGTGAAGCGCACCAAAAAAATTGCCTCTATCAAAGTAGGCGAGGGCATCGTGGGCCGCGTGGTAAACACGCTGGGCCAGCCCATCGACGGCCGCGGCCCCATCACGGGCGAGTTGTACGAGATGCCCCTGGAGCGCAAGGCTCCCGGCGTAATCTTCCGTCAGCCCGTAACCGAGCCGATGCAAACCGGCATCAAGTCGATTGATGCGATGATTCCGATTGGCCGTGGTCAGCGCGAGTTGATTATCGGTGACCGCCAGACTGGCAAGTCGGCCGTGGCTATTGATACCATCATCAACCAGCGCGAATTCTTCGAAGCTGGCCAGCCAGTATTCTGCATTTACGTGGCCATCGGCCAGAAGGCTTCTACGGTAGCTCAGGTTGTGCAGGCCCTCACTAAGGGCGGCGCAATGGATTACACTGTAGTCGTGTCCGCTTCAGCTTCCGACCCGGCTCCGCTGCAGTTCTACGCACCTTTCACTGGTGCTGCTATTGGCGAATTCTTCCGCGATACGGGTCGTCCGGCCCTGGTGGTGTACGATGACTTGTCGAAGCAGGCGGTGGCTTACCGTGAGGTGTCGCTGCTGCTCCGTCGTCCTCCGGGCCGCGAGGCTTATCCTGGTGACGTGTTCTACCTGCACAGCCGTTTGCTGGAGCGGGCCGCCAAAATCAACGCTTCGGACGAGATTGCGAAGAACATGAACGACCTGCCCGACAGCATCAAGCATTTGGTGAAAGGCGGCGGTTCGTTGACGGCTTTGCCCCTGATTGAGACGCAGGCGGGTGACGTATCGGCCTACATCCCGACCAACGTAATTTCGATTACAGACGGCCAGATTTTCCTTGAGACCAACCTGTTCAACTCGGGCGTTCGCCCGGCCATCAACGTAGGTATCTCGGTATCGCGCGTGGGTGGTAACGCCCAGATTAAGTCGATGAAGAAAGTGGCTGGTACGCTGAAGCTCGACCAGGCCCAGTTCCGCGAGCTCGAAGCCTTCGCCAAATTCGGCTCCGACCTCGATGCTTCGACCAAGCTCACCATTGAGCGCGGCCGTCGCAACCTCGAAATCCTGAAGCAGCCTCAATACTCGCCTGTAAAGGTGGAGGACCAGGTGGCCATCATTTACGCCGCTACCAACGGCCTCCTCGACAACGTGCCCGTGAACCGCGTGCGTGAGTTTGAGAAGGAGTTTGGCCAGACGATGAACTCGCGTTATCCCGACGTGCTGAAGGCCCTGAAAGCCGGTAAGCTGGAGGATGCTGGCACCAAGGCCATCCGCGAGGTAGCCAAGGACGTTTCGGCGAACTACGCAGCCAAGTAAGTTGTCAGTTATCGGTTGTCGGTTGTTAGCTCCGGCTAATGACTGACGGCCATCTGGCAACTGACAACTAACAACTGACAACAAGTTTAAATGGCAAGCTTAAAAGAAGTCCGCAACCGCATTCAGTCGGTGAGCAGCACGCAGCAGATTACCAAAGCCATGAAAATGGTAGCGGCGGCCAAGCTGCGTCGGGCCCAGGACAACATCGTGCGGATGCGTCCTTACGCCCAGCGTCTGAATGCCATCCTGACCAACCTGACCCGCAACGCCGACGATGACATCGTGAGCGACTACGGTGTGGCCCGCGAGGTGCGCAAGGTGCTGGTTATCGCCATCACGTCGGACCGTGGACTGGCCGGCGCCTTCAACACCAACGTGTTCAAGGGTGTTAACGCCGCCATTGCTTCGCGCTATAGCAGCTTGCCGGCAGCTAACATCTCGGTGATGGCCATTGGCAAGAAGGCCCACGATTACTACACCCGCAAGGGCAACATCGTTGGCGACTACACCCACGTCTTCGCCAAGCTCTCGTTCGAAACGGTGCGGGCGGCGGCAGAAGTGGCGATGGACGGTTTCCGCAACGGCATGTATGACGAGGTGGTAATGGTGTACAACGAGTTTCGCAACGTGGCCACGCAGATTATCCGGACCCAGCAACTGCTGCCGCTGGTGCAGGAACCAGCACCCGTCACGGCTACCCCGGAGTCGAACGTAGACTACCTGTTCGAGCCTTCGAAAGAGGAAATCGTGCAGACGCTTATTCCGCAGTCTATCAAGATTCAGCTCTACAAGGCGGTGCTGGAAAGCAATGCCTCGGAGCACGGTGCGCGCATGACGGCCATGGACAAAGCCACCGATAACGCCGGTGAGCTGCTCAAGGCCCTTAAGCTAACCTATAACCGGACGCGTCAGGCAGCCATCACGACCGAGATTCTCGAAATCGTGGGCGGTGCCGAAGCGCTGGCGGCGGGCTAGACATAGTTCCAATATTATTTACAGAAAAGCCCGTTTCCGAGAGGAAGCGGGCTTTTCTGCTTTTCAGAGTGTAGTCCGCTTATGCATGGGCGCGAGGCAAGAATAGTTAGCTCGAGCCGATGGTGCCCGTCAAACCATTTTGCCATACAGAGGCTTTCACACGTGTTTATTCAAATTACAATACCGTTACTCCATGCAAATAGGCATTAGCTCTTTCGGCGAAGTAGCTCCCGCCCACAAAGCCGGCCTGGACCACGCCGCTGCCCAGCGTATGCAGGAACTGCTCACCATGGGCAAGCTGGCCGATGAAGTTGGCCTCGATGTGTTAGCCCTCGGCGAGCATCACCGTCCCGACTTCATCATCTCGGCTCCCGAAGTCATTCTGGCTGCTATTGCGGCTACTACCAAGCGCATTCGTCTGAGTAGCGCCGTTACCGTTCTCAGCTCCGTCGACCCAGTACGCACCTTTCAGAATTTTGCCACCGTCGACCTCATATCCAACGGCCGGGCCGAGATTATAGCTGGCCGGGGCTCTTTTATTGAGTCGTTTCCGCTGTTTGGGCAGGACTTGAAGGATTACGACGCGCTGTTCATCGAGAAGCTGCAGTTGCTACTTAAAATCAACGAGAACGAGGTGGTTTCGTGGCAAGGCAAGCACCGTGCAACCATAGCCGAGAAAGGCGTGTACCCGCGCCCAGCACAGCCCAAAATCCCTGTATGGATTGGCGTGGGCGGCACGCCAGCCTCGGTGGTGCGGGCCGGGCAGTTGGGGCTGCCGCTTACCATTGCTATTCTGGGCGGCGCTCCTGCCCAATACGTGCCGTTTGCCGAGCTCTACCGCGAATCAGCCCAGAAAGCCGGTCACGATGTGGCTTCCTTGCAACTGGCCATCAACTGCCACCTGCACCTGGCAGATACTGCCGAACGGGCCCGCGATGAATTCTTCCCGCCCTACTCACAGTTGATGAACCGCATCGGCCGTGAACGTGGCTGGTCGCCCATGGACCGCCGCCATTTCGACTACCTCTGCGGTCCGCAGGGGCCGCTGCTGGTCGGCTCGCCGCAGGATATCATCGCCAAGCTGCTCTACCAGCACCAATTGTTCAGCAATACCCGATTTCTGGCCCAACTCGTCATCGAAGGCATCTCGCACCAAAGCGTGCTGCGCTCCATCGAGTTGCTGGGCACGCAGGTGGCACCAGCCGTGCGAGCCACTTTGGTAGAAGCAGTTAGCTGAATCATTTTGGCAACAATGAAAAGGCCGGCTCACACAAGTGAGCCGGCCTTTTCATTGTTGCCAAAATGATTCAGCTACTAGTAGCGGTACAGGTCCGACTTGAAAGGGCCTTCTACCGGTACTTTGATGTAGTCGGCCTGCTTAGCGGTCAGCTCGTCAAGCTCCACGCCGATTTTGGCGAGGTGCAGGCGGGCTACTTTCTCGTCGAGGTGCTTGGGCAGCGTGTATACCTGGTTTTCGTACTGGTTGCCGCGCTCCCACAGCTCCAACTGGGCCAGGGTTTGGTTCGTGAACGAGTTCGACATTACGAACGACGGGTGGCCGGTGGCGCAGCCCAGGTTCACGAGGCGGCCTTCGGCCAGAATGATTACCTCTTTGCCTTCGATGGTGTAGATGTCTACCTGCGGCTTCACCGTGTCTTTGGTATCGCCGTAGTTCTCATTCAGCCAAGCCATGTCAATCTCATCATCAAAGTGACCAATGTTGCAGACAATGGCCTTGTCGCGCAGGGCACGGAAATGCTCTTCGCGGATGATATCGCAGTTGCCGGTGGTAGTGATAACGATGTCGGCGCGCGGAATAGCGTCCTTCATCTTGCGCACTTCGTAGCCGTCCATAGCCGCCTGCAGGGCACAAATTGGGTCAATTTCGGTCACGATAACGCGGGCACCCGCACCGCTCAACGAAGCAGCGGTGCCTTTTCCTACGTCACCGTAGCCAGCTACTACGGCCACTTTGCCGGCCATCATCGTATCGGTTGCCCGACGGATAGCATCCACAGCCGATTCTTTGCAGCCGTACTTATTATCAAATTTCGACTTCGTTACCGAGTCGTTCACGTTGATGGCGGGGAAAGGCAGCGTAGCGTTTTTCACGCGCTCATACAGACGTAGCACGCCGGTCGTCGTCTCTTCGCTTACGCCTTTGATGTCGGCGGCCAGCTCGGGGTAGCGGTCCAGCACCATGTTGGTAAGGTCGCCACCGTCGTCCAGAATCATGTTCAGGGGCTGACGGTCTTCGCCGAAAAATAGCGTCTGCTCAATGCACCAGTCGAACGAAGCCTCGTCCATGCCTTTCCAGGCATATACGGCAATGCCAGCGGCGGCAATAGCGGCGGCGGCGTGGTCCTGGGTCGAAAAGATGTTGCACGACGACCACGTCACTTCCGCGCCCAGCGCCGTGAGGGTCTCGATGAGCACCGCCGTTTGGATGGTCATGTGCAGGCAGCCGGCAATACGCGCGCCTTTAAAAGGCTGCGAAGCACCGAACTCCTCGCGCAGGCTCATCAGGCCGGGCATTTCGGCTTCGGCGAGGCGGATTTCCTTCCGGCCCCATTCGGCCAGGCTCATGTCCTTCACTTTGTAAGGAACGTAGGTTTTCGTCGTGGTTTCCAACGGTATGCGGATTAGTTGATTGTATCGCGTTGCAACTACAAAGATAAGCGGTTTGTTCGCCTGCAGCCACAAAAAAGCCTGCGCAGTGTAGCGCAGGCTTTCGAGGTTAACCAATTCGAGTCTTCAGCATCCGCCACTAATTGTTTGGGATGATGACTGCCTGAGGTTGCTGTGCGGTGGGAACACCACTGCCTGCAATTCCACGAACTACGATGGTGTAGGCCTTGCCTTCAAGGTACTTATATACACCAGCACCAGTACCCGTGCCGTCGCCTACCGCTACTACCACAGGGCGAGGACTTCCGTTGCTGGTGATGCTCAGGTTAAAGATGCCAGCCGTTAGTTTAACGAAGCTGGAAGCAGTGCCGAACGCAACATCTGGGGTAAGGTCGATAGCAGGCGTAGAGGGCGACGGGGACGGGGCTGTCAACCTGACGGGGCTTGCGCCTCCGGCAATCAGATATACCACCCGGACCTGGGCCTCTCCGGAGCTCAGAGTGAGCGGATTGTCTGTAACTGACAGAACGCCCAGGCTTCCAATTGCCGTTGTGGGCGAATATTCGAACACGGAATAGCTCTGGTCCTTGGCAATGATTAGGGACTGCGATGGAACAGCCACCTGTGCACCATTATTGATGCGAAGGGCAGGTGTACCAGCATTGACTGCAACGTACGCACTGCTTTGCCCATAGTTGAGCTGGCTTACCTGCTGGTCATTGATAAAGGCCGTCAGGGGGGTATTAGCTGCCGCGGCCGCATGGGTAAAGAGTACGCGGCCCATATCGGGTGCTGGAGTTGGGGCGGGGGTGTCGGTTTTGCTGCACGCACCCAGCAGCAAAACGGCAGGCAATGCGGCTAGTGCGGCGCGGCGGAAGTAGGTGGAAGGATTCATAAACAATGCGTAGCTAAGTGAAGCCAACTACATAGAAATGTGCAGTTGGTTGGCACTGAACGTGCGACAGCACGTGTTGGTTGAGTCGAATTCACAGAAAGGTGTATACAATGCACTTGCCACAGCTCCTGCTCACTACCTATCTTTGTAAATATGCATCAAGGTTCACGGGTTGTGCTACAATTGTGGCGTTTGCGGGCGGCGTTTGTCCTCGCCGTATTAGGTGCCTCGTCAGTGCCAGCGTTGGCCCAGCAGGCTAACGAGGACACTTCTACCATTCGCCTACTACCCGAGGATGCCCAGCGTGGCCTAAACGGCCACCAACAAAACTTTTACTTCCTGCCACCCGGCGTAACGGGCGAAAACTACGTGAATGCCGGCTTTTTCGGACAGAAGCTGCGCCCACTGCTGGTAGGCAACCAGGACGCACTAGACCAGCTTGACCTATACAAGCACAAAAAGACACAGTTTCTGGTGGACCGCATCGTGGCGGTGGCGTCCTTTGGCGTATACGGTCAGCAAATTTTCGCTCACGGCGACCGGCGCTATTTTGATGGTGCCACCCAGCAGGTCGCCCTCGGTGTCTTTGCGGCCAGTGTTCTGAGTACGCTCTTCATCAACCGCAATACCAACAGCTACTTCCAGCGCGCTGTGGGGGCCTACAACGGTACTAACCACAGAGGCCACGGTTCCCTATGGCCTCGCTTGCGTCCGGATGGCATCGAAGTAGGACAGGTTCGCACGGGCCAGCCCACGCTGGGCCTGCGCTGGGCGGTGCGCTAAACGCCGCGATTTTTCGTATACCCTCCGCAATGGATTACCCCTTGCCCGAAGCGGCCCGGCGGTACGTGGCCGCGCACCTGTACGACGACCCCGCCCACCTGGCCCTCCAAGCCCGTCGCCACCCCGGCCTGCCCGTGCCTGAACTTGTGCGCCAGATTCAGGCCCGTCAGAAAGCCCGCACCAAGCTGCCCGCCTGGGCCGACAACCCCGAGTTGATTTTCCCCCCTGCCTTGTCGGTCGAGCAGGCTTCCTCGGCCCGTACCGCCGCTTTTAAAGCCGGGCTGGTGGATGGCGTGCGTCTGGCCGACCTCACCGGTGGTTTTGGGGCCGACTCGGCCGCCTTTGCCACACGCGTGGCGCAAGTCGACTACGTAGAGCGTAACCCGGCCCTGGCTGAAGTGGTGCGCTACAACTTTGGCCAGCTCGCCCTTGATAACGTGGCCGTGCATGCCGCCGATGCAGTAGCATTTCTGAAGGAAAGCCCGTACCACTACGACTGGCTGTACCTCGACCCGGCTCGCCGCGATACTGCCGCCCGCAAAATTTTTCTCTTGCATGACTGTGAGCCCGACGTAGTGAGACTACTGCCTTTGTTGCTGCACAAGGCCGACAAAGTGCTGCTCAAAACCTCGCCCATGCTCGATATCGAGCATGCCGTGCAGGGCCTGGGCCACGTGCGTCGCCTTTGGGTAGTGGCCGTGGATAATGAGGTGAAGGAGGTGCTCTACGAGTTAGGCCAAGAGCCCGCCGTAGACCCTGAACGTTATGCGCTTAACCTGCGCCGTGATGGCAGCCAGCAGGAGTTTCGCCTCAATCGCGCCCGCGAAGCCCGGGCTATTCCGCGGTATGCCGAGGCTCAGCAGTACCTCTACGAACCCAATGCGGCCGTGCTCAAAGCGGGTGCCTTCCGCAGCATTGGCACTGCTTTCGAGCTATTGAAGCTGCATCAACACAGTCATTTATACACCTCTGATGTGTTGCGTACCGATTTCCCAGGGCGCGTTTTTAAAATTCTGGCCGTCGAAAAAGCTGATGGTGCAGTTCTAAAAGCCCACCTTGGCCCCGAAGCCCGCGCCCACGTCACAACCCGCAACTTCCCCGATTCGGTGGCCGACTTCCGGCGGCGTACCGGCATTCGGGAGGGCGGCGAAGTATACCTGTTTGCCACCACCGACTTGCGGGGCCGACCTGTGGTACTGGTGTGCGAGAAAATAACCCCGCCTGTTGAGCAGTTGGCCCAATAATCGCTGGCTGGTCGTACGAGTTGTCAATCGGTTGGATACCTTACTATAGTTCCAGATGCGTTTTGCTTGTGTGCGCGGTACTGCGCCCGTAGTCAATGTGGCGGCCAGCTGGCGCAATTGAAGCGCTGATACCAGCAGAATAGTCGGTTTGCAATGCGGTGCTGGCTGCTAGCGTCGCAAAAGCCGTGTTCAACTACTGCTAATAGCCCGAATTTCCGTAGTTTTGCACCGCGCCCGCCCGCCGGTTTCGGCCCGGCGGGCGCCTGTTTTTCTACATTACGCTCTTTTCGCGCCCTTCATGCCCTATCTGTTCACTTCCGAATCGGTTTCGGAAGGCCATCCCGATAAAGTTGCCGACCAGATTTCCGACGCTATTCTCGACGAGTACCTGCGACAGGACCCCACCAGCAAAGTAGCCTGCGAAACCCTTGTTACCACCGATTTTGCCCTTGTCGCCGGCGAAATTAAATCCAAGGCCCACGTGGATGCCGAGCCTATCATCCGCGAAACCATCCGTCGCATTGGCTACGACAAGCCCGAATACCTCTTCAATGCGGATACCTGCGAGGTAATGAACCGCTTGCACGAGCAGTCACCCGATATTAACCAGGGAGTGGAGCGCGCCAAGGACGAAGACCAGGGTGCCGGCGACCAGGGCATGATGTTCGGGTACGCCAGCCACGAAACGGCCAACTACATGCCGCTGGCCCTCGACCTCTCGCACCGCCTGCTACAGGAACTGGCCGCCATCCGCCGCGAAAACCGCGACATGCCCTACCTGCGCCCCGATGCCAAAAGCCAGGTAACCATTCGCTACTCCGACGACCACAAGCCCGAGGCCATCGACACTATCGTCATCAGCACCCAGCACGATGAGTTTGATGCATCGGAGAGCGTGATGCTCGATAAAATCAAGGCCGACGTGCTATCCGTACTCATTCCCCGCGTGAAAGCGGCCCTGAACGCCGACGTACAAGCCCTCTTCACCGACCAGATTACTTACCACATCAACCCCACGGGTAAGTTTGTTATCGGTGGCCCGCACGGCGATTCCGGCCTAACCGGCCGCAAAATCATTGTCGATACCTATGGCGGCAAGGGTGCACACGGCGGCGGCGCTTTCTCGGGCAAGGATTCCTCTAAGGTTGACCGTTCGGCGGCCTACGCGGCCCGTCACATTGCCAAAAACTTGGTTGCTGCCGGCGTAGCCGACCAAGCATTGGTGCAGGTAGCCTACGCCATCGGCGTGGCCCAGCCCGTGGGTGTGTTTGTGACCACTTACGGTACCATTAAAGCTCAAAACGGCAGCGGCCAGCTTCTGACCGACGGCGAGGTAGCCGAGAAGGTGAACAAGTTATTTGACCTCCGTCCCTACGCCATTGTGCAGCGCTTCGGCCTGCAAAACCCCATCTTCGCCCAGAGCGCTGCTTACGGCCACATGGGCCGCCAGCCCGGCACCGTGAACGTGGTAATGCCTGGCGGCGAAACCAAAACGTTTGAAACCTTCACTTGGGAAAAGCTCGACTACGTTCCCCAGATTAAGGCCGAATTTGGGTTGAATTAAGCGATACCGGTTAGCCGTTGGCTTTCCCAACGCATATAAAAAGCCCCGCCTGATTTATCAGGCGGGGCTTTTCGGTTGATATGTGAAGCAGCCACAGCCTGTGGCCGGTAGCTCACAGCGCCGTTTCTAGTGGCTCAGGGTTTTCTCTTTGTAGCGCGTGATTTGGCGGCGCAGGCTTTCGGCGGCAGCATCCGCAGCGGCTTCGAACGAGGCTGCGTCTTCGGCGCTGAACAAGGTACTGCCGGGTACCAGCAGCTTTATCTCTACCGTTTTGTTCTCAATACCGTCTTTGTTGTTAAGGCGTAGAATTACTTCGCCGCCGGTTACTTTATCGTAAAAAGTTTCCAGCTTATTGAGGCGTTGCTGCACAAAGTCAAGCAATTTCTGGTCGGCGTCGAAGTGCACCGAATGCATCTGAACTTTCATAAAGCAGTTGATTAAGAGAGTAAAAGGGTGTGGCAAACTCAGGCCCGTGGGTGGGCCTGTTTAAATACGGATTTCAGGCGGTCGACGGACAGGTGCGTGTACACCTGCGTAGCTGCCAAGCTGGCGTGCCCCAGCAGTTCTTTAATGGAGTTCAAGTCGGCGCCTTTGCCCAGCAGGTGGGTAGCAAACGCGTGTCGCAACGCGTGTGGGTGCTGTTGCGCGCGGGAGGTCGTAATCTGACTCAGGTACCGCTGCACGGTGCGGTACACAAACTTTTCGTACATGGCCTCGCCCTTGTCGGTAAGCAGCAAAGGCCCGTCTGATGCTCCAAACTCGTGTGCCCGACTGGCTTGGTACGCTTCAATCACGCGCATCAGCGTGGGGTTAAGCGGTACGAGGCGCTGCTTGTTGCCTTTGCCTGTTACGCGCACGGTGGCGGCTCCCAGGCTCACATCGTGGGCGTGTATGCCAATAAGCTCCGAAAGGCGAATACCGGTGCCGTAGAGCATCTCCAGCACCAGCTGGTCGCGTCGGCCGGCAAAGTCAGTACCGAAATTAAAGGAATTTAGCAAGCCATTCAATGCCTCTTCGGGTACAAACTCGGGCAGCTTCTTGGCCATTTTGGGAGCGGTAATGCGCAGCATGGGGTTGGCCGCAATGGCCCCGGTGCGCAACAAGAACTTAAAGTAGGAGCGCAGGCAGGCCACTTTGCGGTTCACGGTGCGCGGGTCCAGGTTTTCCTGCATCAGCTCAACTACCCAGCCCCGGATGAGCGGGTGGGTGGCCTGCGCGGGGTCTATTAACTCATAAGCCGACTTGAGGTAGGCCGCAAACTGGCTTAAATCGGTCTGGTACGAAACAAGCGTGTGCGGACTGTAGCGTCGCTCAAAGCGCAGGAAGTCGAGAAAAGCTTGCATACTAATAAACAAAAAAGCCCGGCGGTTGGGCCGGGCATTCAAGGTAGCATTTTTTTATTTTCCTGCAACTCATCACAGAAATCAGGGCGCGAAAAAACCGGCCAGCTAACTCGAAGGAGCAAGCCGGCCGGTTTTCAGTTCAGAAAACGCGGTGCTAAACCGAAAGGCTATTCGTTGTTGGCCTGGCCGTAGGTAGCCAGCTTGTAAACAGCCTTCTGCTTTTGCTTGCGCTGGGTGATGCTGGGCTTCTGGAAGAACGTACGACGACGCAGCTCTTTCAGCACGCCGGTGCGCTCAAATTTCTTCTTGAAACGCTTCAGAGCGCGGTCAACCGATTCGTTGTCTTTGATTTGAACGATAATCATATCAGGGAGTGAGGGAGATTTCTGAGGAGTGCGGTATAAACCGGGCCGCAAAGATAAACCACAGATTTAACAGATTCTAACGGAAGCAACAGATTTTTTGTGGTTTCAGGCCTGACGTAATAATTCGAGGCATTTTGCACCTGATTTGCCAAACCCAGGAATTACCAAAAATCTGTTGCTTCCGTTAGAATCTGTTAAATCTGAAGGGTTACTTGAGCAAAGCGCGGGCGATTACCAACTTCTGGATTTCGCTGGTGCCTTCGCCAATGGTGCAGAGTTTGGCATCGCGGTAGTACTTCTCGGCCGGGTAATCCTTGGTATACCCGTAGCCACCGAAAATTTGCACGCCCTCGTTGGCGGTGCGCACGGCCACTTCCGAAGCATAGAGCTTGGCCATTGCCGACTCGAGGTTCACGTTCAGGCCGCGGTCTTTCATGTCGGCGGCACGGTAGGTGAGCAGGCTGGCAGCTTCCACTTCAGTAGCCATATCGGCCAGCTTAAAGCTGATGCCCTGAAAGCTGCTGATGGGCTGATTAAACTGATGCCGCTCCTTGCTGTACTTGGTTGCCGCTTCCAGAGCGCCCTGGGCGATGCCTAGGCTAAGGGCCGCAATGCTGATACGGCCTCCATCGAGCACCTTCAGGCTCTGTACAAAGCCGTCGCCTACTTTGCCGATTACATTCTTCTTGGAAACTTTGCAGTCGGTGAAAATCAGCTCGGTGGTTTCGGAGGCACGCATGCCCAGCTTGTCTTCCTTGCGTCCAGCCTCGAAGCCCGGCGTGCCGCGCTCAATAATAAAGGCGGTCATGCCGTGTGAGTCGCCTACTTCGCCGGTGCGCACAATCACAACAGCCACGTTGCCGGATTTGCCGTGGGTGATAAAGTTTTTGGCGCCGTTGATGATGTAATTCTCGCCGCTCTCGTCGAGCACGGCGGTGGTGCGCATGTTACCGGCATCGGAGCCTGTGTTGGGCTCGGTGAGGCCCCAGGCCCCAATCCACTCGCCCGAGGCGAGCTTGGGAAGGTACTTCTGTTTTTGTTCCTCCGAAGCGTGCTGGAGGATGTGGCCGGTGCAAAGCGAGTTGTGGGCGGCCATGCTCAGACCTATGCTGCCATCAATCTTTGATAGCTCGGCAATAGCCGTCACGTACTCGCTGTACCCGAACCCTGAACCGCCGTACTGCGTGGGCACAAGCACCCCCATCAGGCCGAGCTCGCCAAGCTTATGAAAAATTTCAATGGGAAACTCCTGGCTATCATCCCATTTCATCATGTTGGGTTTGATGTGCTGGGCGCCAAAGTCGCGCACCATCTGCGCAATCATGGTCTGGTTTTCGGTCGCTACGGCTTCCATTAGTGGTGTGGGAACAAAGGGTGGGATTTACGGAAAAAGCTGGCTGCACCAACGCTCTTACTGCCAAGCAACAGCGTTGGGGATACAAAAGTATGATTCGGAGCGTTGGGAACGGGCAGGAGATGGGCCTGCCAACGGGGTATTCTTGAACGGGCGCGGCAAAAGCGTTACTTTTGAAGCTTTTTGGGGGGGATGCGGCCGGGCGCGGTCTAAAAAATCCGATTTCTTCATCCGAGTTTGTAACAATCTGGCCTGATGCCACTATTTCTTCTTCCCCGCCTCCGGCGGTTCTGGATGCTGGCTTTGCCTGCGATGCTATTATTTTCATCGTGTGCATCATCCCAATACTATCAAAAGCGAACGCTATTTCGACTGACGGATGGCCAAGGCCGACAACTTGATAGCACCAAGCTGCGAATTGCGGTAAACCGTTCGGAGCGTAATTATGTCATTCAGCCCAACGACTACGTAGAAGTGCGGGTGAACACGAACAAGGGTGAACGAATATTGGACCCTAACGGCGAACTGCCCTTTGGCCAGCCCAGTGGGGCGTTGCCTAGTCGTAGCGGTGGCTCAACCGGGGGGCAATCGGCCGCAGGCAGTAGCCGCAGTCCAAGCCGCGCAACAGGGCAGGGAGGTGGCAGTACGGGAGCATCAGAGTTCCTAGTGTATGCCGACGGCACAACCGTGCTCCCCATGGTAGGGCGTGTGAAGCTAAGTGGGCTGTCGTTGTTACAGGCAGATAGCATGTTGGCCCGCATGTTCGACGTGTATTACAAAGAATCATTCGTGACTACCCGCGTAGCGAACAACCGTGTAATTATGCTGGGAGCAGCCGGGGGACAGGTTATTCCATTGGCTAACGATAATATGAACTTGCTTGAGGTGCTGGCGCTGGCAGGCGGCCTCGACGGCGGTGGTGGTGGTGGTGGTGGTGGTGGTGGCTCTAATCGTAATGGGGGCCGGGCAGATAACATTCGCATTATCCGTGGCGATTTAAAGAACCCTCGGGTACAGCAGATAGATTTATCAACGCTGGACGGCATGCGCCGCGCAAGCCTGCAGGTAGAACCCAACGATATTATTTACGTGGAGCCTATCCGCCGGCCATTGCTGGATGCGCTGACGGATGCTGCTCCATTACTGAGCTTGACAAGCCTTATTCTAACCAGTACATTTTTTATTATCTCCCAACTTAGATAAAGCCCAACTACCATTACGCTATTGCCAACTGCCCAGTAAAAGCTGTTAGGTCAATAGAAGCAGAAACCTATTACGTCGTTATGAACGAAAATTCGGAATTAGAGCAGCTTATCCGCGACGCGACCGGTGGTGTATCGGCCTTGCCGACTGCACCAGTTGGCGGTTCAGCAGATGGCGACAGTGATGAGGCCGGTGGGCTAGACCTATCAACTTTAGTGCTCGTAGCCCGGCGCAGTTTGCTTTGGCTTCTTCTGCTAATTGGCCTCGGGTTTACGGCTTCGTGGCTGTATCTGCGCTACACCAAACCTGTGTACCAGTCAGCCTCACTGCTCAAGATTGATGAACGTGCCCAAGCAGATGCACTTGGCTTGACCGGACAGATGGCACCCGTAGTCGACAAAGCACGGGGAAGTAAATTGGCAGGCGAGGTTGAACTCATTAAGTCGGGCCTCATTTACAAGCGGTTGAAAGATACGTTGGCCCTTGACGTGAACTACTATGTGCAGGGCACGGTGCTGGAATCAGAATTGTATGGTGCTTCGCCTTTTCGGGTGCAGTACGTGGTGAAAGACCCGTCACTTTACAATCGAAAGTTCAACCTCAAGTTCGTTAATGCACAGAAGTTTGTATTGGAATATAATGCTACTGGCAGGAGCGTGAACGGGGAATACATGCTGGGCAAACCTATCGAATTACCCGGCATTAATCTCACCATCAGCGCAACACCACAGCTTACAACGGCTACCCTGGAAGAGGATTATCATTTCACTATTCAGGACGAGGGCACAGTGAATGGGTATCTGGACCGAAACCTGGCAGTAGAAATTGTGAACCCTGACGCCAATACCATCCAGATTTCCTTCAGAGACTTCAATCCTAGTAAGGCTCAGAGCATCGTGAATAAGATTGACACGGTGTACCTGCAGGAAAAGCTGGCCCGCAAGAAGGAGTCGACGGAAGCATCCTTGCGCTTTTTAGAACAGACGCTTAACGAAACGCAGAACAGCTTGCAAAGAGCCGAGGATAACCTGCAGCAATTCACGGAGGTGGCCAAGACGTCCAACGTTGAAAGCGATATGTCGACAATTGCCAACAAGATGGAGAAGATGGAGGAAGACAGGCCCAAATTGGAGCAGAAGCTGAATCTGCTTGCGGAAATCAGTCGGCTGGCCAACCGCGAAAGTGTCACCAACTCGGAAACAGAAACGGTAGAGCAAACATTGCCTGGGCTAGCCGGAATCGATGACCCACAATTGAGCCAAGCCCTATCGGAACTAAATAACCAGCAATGGTATCTGGTACGGTTGTTACGCTCGCAGACCGAACGGACGGAGGGTGTGCAGCGCGCTATTGCTGAGTTGGCTTACACCCGCCGCAACATCAAGCGCTTACTGGTACAAGACCAGAAACTCGTGCGTCGCCAGTTGGACTTGTTGGACGTGCAACGCTCCAAAATGAATGCGCAGCTTGAAAAAATGCCGGAAATTGCCACGAAGCTTTCGCGGTTGAAACGTCCTCTCGAGCAGTACAGCAAAAACTATGACATGCTGTTTGGGCGGAAAATCGATTTCAATATTCAAAAGGCAGGAAGTATTGCCGATTTTCAGATTTTATCGCCTGCCTCCCCTCCTGGAGCGCCAATTTCGCCCAACCGGTTGTTCGTGTATGCCGTGGGCTTGGCTGGAGGGTTGATACTAGGTTTGGGCCTGATTGCTGTGCGCTACTTCATGCACAACACTGTATCGAACGTGCGCGAACTGGAGCGCAGCACCAAGGCTTCGGTACTAGGCATTATCCCGACCTACGATAAGGAAAAAATGGAGGTGTCGCGTTTAGTGGTAGATAAGAACCCCAAGTCGGCCATCTCCGAATCCATTCGCTCAATTCGAACGAACCTGGACTTCATTAGTTCGGCGAAGAAAAAACGACTGATTTCGGTTACTTCGACCATTTCGGGCGAGGGCAAAACTTTCGTAACAGTGAACTTGGGCGGCATTATCGCCTTGTCGGGACAGAAGGTTATCATCCTCGACCTGGACATGCGTAAGCCCAAGGTGAACCTAGCTTTTGGGGCCGAAAACACTAAGGGAGTAAGTACTATCCTTATTGAGCGCCACAGCATAGCTGAGTGCATTCAGCCCACAAGCATCGATTCGATGCAGTTCATTTCGGCTGGCCCTACACCGCCCAACCCATCGGAGTTGATTCTGAGCGACCGGTTCGACAAAATGATAGAGCAGTTGTTTCTGACTTACGATGTAATTCTAATTGACACACCACCAGTGGGGCTCGTAACGGATGGCATCTTGATTATGCGTAAGGCCGACATTCCGCTCTACATTGTGCGGGCCGGCTATTCGCGCAAAGCCTTCCTCAAAAACATGAACCGGCTGATGCGCAGCAACAACTTCACGCGCATGTGCGCCATTCTCAACGATGCCCAGAGCGGTAGTGGGTATGGCTACGGGTATGGCTATGGGTATGGCTACGGCTACGGCTACGGAGCTTATGGCCAGGGCTACTACGAGGAGCCCGCTACCAAAGCATTGACCTTCGGCCAAAAGCTGAAAAAGTTTTTTACCTAACCTTTTCGGCGGGCAATGGCTTCGTTCTGGCAACGGTTATTTGGCACGGGGGAGGCCCCCAGCATACCCATGGCAAGCGTACCGGCTGCCCTGGCTATGCTGGGAACCGATATGCACTCGCACCTGCTGCCTGGCCTCGACGATGGCGCGGAAACCGTAGCGCACTCACTCGACCTGTTGCGGGCCTTGCGAGCACTGGGCTACCGCAAGTTGGTGATGACGCCCCACATCATGGGCGACTTCTACAAGAATACGCCGGAGGGCATTCGGGCGGCGCTGGAGTTGCTGCGTACCGAAGCCGCCGCCACGGATTTGGGCGACGTGGAGCTGGACTGCGCAGCCGAATATTACCTCGACGAGTTTCTCGGCCACAAACTGGCCGACGGCACCGAGATGCTCACTTTTGGGGGCGAGAAGCGCTATCTGCTTTTCGAAACTTCGTACATGAACGAGCCGCTCAATTTCTACGAAATTGTGTTCGAAATGAAAGCACAGGGGTACCGCCCGGTGCTGGCCCACCCCGAGCGCTACACGTACTTGTATGGGCGCTTTTCTGAAATCGAGAAGATGCGGCGGGAGTACGACATTCTGCTGCAGGTGAACCTGAACTCACTGGCCGGCTACTACTCACCAGCTGCCAAAAAGGTGGCCGAGCAGTTGGTTGATGGTGGCCTGGTCGATTTTGTGGGCACCGATGCGCACCACCTGCGCCATACCGATACCCTGCTGAAGCGCACGCTGACCCAGCCGCATCTGGAAAAACTGCTGAAACTGCCGCTGCTTAATAACACGCTTTAGGAAATGGTGAATAGTTAGGCGTTAATGGTTGGTGTGATTAGCACTTGCTGCGGGCTGTCTTACTTAAGCATCAACCGTTATTCATCAACCACTCAGTAAATGGTTTTCGTCACGGGTGGCACCGGCCTCATTGGTTCTTTCTTGCTGCTGGCGCTACGGGCGCGGGGGCTGGCGGTGCGGGCGCTGCACCGCGGGCCGGTGCCGGCTGATGCTGCGCCGGGTGTGGAGTGGCTGGCCGGCGACCTGCTCGACACTGAGCAGTTGCGCATGGCTCTGACGGCTGACGTCACGCACGTATTCCACTGCGCAGGACTGGTATCGTACGCGCCACAGGACGAAGACCTGCTCCTCGCCGTGAATGTGCAGGGAACTGCTGCCTTGGTTGATGCCTGCCTTGAGCGGCCCGGTATTCGGCTGGTGCATGTATCGTCGGTGGCAGCGCTGGGAGGGCCGTCAGCCGGCGCAGTGCCCGGTTCCGATGGCCGAATGACAGTAACCGAAGCCGCAACCTGGGACCTGGGTGCCGCACATCCGGCCTATGCTACGTCGAAATACCTGGGCGAACTGGAAGTATGGCGCGGCGTGGCTGAGGGGCTCACTGCTGTAATCGTGAACCCTTCGGTAGTGCTCGGGCCCGGCGACTGGAGCCGCAGCAGCACGCGCCTGCTGCGCTATGCCCATCAGCAGCACCGCTTTTTCACGCGCGGCCTCCTCAACTTTATTGATGTGCGCGACGTGGCAGCGCTGCTAGTGGCGCTGGGCTTCGACCATCCGGAAATAAGCGGCGAACGGTACATCCTTAGTGCGGCCGCTGTACCGTTGGGCGAGTTTTTTAGGGCGGCGGCAGCGGCGATGCAGCGGCGGGCACCCACAGTCGCCGTGCCCGACTGGGCCGCCGAAGTTATCTGGCGGCTTGAGCATGCGCGGGCAGTGCTCACGGGCGCCCGGCCCTTGATTACCCGCGATACGGCCCGGGCGGGGCGGCAGCCGGTGGTATATAGCCCCGCCAAAGTGCAAAGTGCTACCGGGTTGTCATTGCGGCCATTAGCCGATACATTGGCCTGGTGTGCGTCTGGATTGGCCGGAAAAGCTTACTCTTCCGGCGCAACTGTCGTATCTTAGCTAGGGCCGGATTGCACGGTTTTAGCCAATAATTGTTATCATTGATATAGGAGAGCCGCTTGGGCCAGATTGCCAGCCGTTGAACCGCAATGGACTGCCTCGAAAGCCCAGTTGCTTGCCCCGATTACTCCTCTTAACCGCGGAATTATGCGCATGAACGAACATTTTGAGAACCCCCGCGCCGTACTCGATACCGTACGCCGCTTTGAGCGCATGCTAGCCCAGCAGGAGTCTGTTTTCTTTGACCTCGAAGACTTCGAAAACATCATTGACCATTACGTTACCGGCGCCGAATTTGACAAAGCCCTGCAGGCTTGTGAGGCCGCTCTGGGCCAGTACCCCTTCTCGACCGAGCTGTTGATTGACCGCGCGCAGGTAATGGCCATGCGTGGCGACTATACCGAAGCCGAGCGTCAGATTGACGCTGTAGCAGCCCTCGACCCCACCAACGCCGACGTGGCCGTAACGCGGGGCATTATCAGCACGCAGCGGGGTGAATTTGCTGAGGCAGTGGCCTTTTTTCGGGCCGGGCTGGAGAAGGAGCCCGAGCGCGAGGACATTCACTTCAACTTGGGCCTGGCGTTTCAGAGCTGGCAGAAATTCAAGAGCGCGGCCAAGCACTACAAGCAGAGCCTGCGCCTGAACCCCGACAACGAAACCGGCGTGCAGGAGCTGCTGCACTGCCTCGACATTACGGGGCGGCTGGAGGAGCACGAGGAGTTCTTTAGGCAGTTCACCGACGACGACCCGTATTCGGCCACCGCCTGGTACAACCTGGGCCAGTATTGGTACCGCCGCGAGGATTTTGCGAAAGCGGTGGAGGCATTCGACTACGCCGTAACCATTCAGGCCGACTTCTACGACGCGCACCATTGGCTGGCCGATTCCTACGTGTGCCAGCAGGAGTACCGCAAGGCCATCCCGGAATTTGAGCTGGCCTACCCGGCCGGCGAGCCCACCGATGAGGCCCTGTGCAACATTGGCGAGTGCTACGAAAAGCTGCGCGAGTGGGAGCCTGCCCGCAAGTATTACCGCCAGGCCCTGGAGCTAAATCCCAATATGGACGAGGCCTGGTTTGGCCAGGGCGTGCTGTTGCAGGAGCAGGGCCGTTGGTTCGAGGCCATTCACTTCTTCCGGAAGGCTACCGAACTCTACGACCAGAGCGGTGAGTACTGGTCGGCATTGGGGGCAGCCGAAAACCAGGTTGGTAATGTGGTAAGTGCGCTCGAAGCGTACGAAAAGGCTACGGAAGTGGCCCCCGACGACGTGCAGGCCTGGGTGAGCTGGAGCGCCATTCTGTACGACCAGGGCCACTTTGCCGAGGCTGTGGACCTGGTACGCCACGCCGTGGAGCTGCACCCCCACGAGGCGCATTTCCACTACATGCTGTGCGCTTACCTGCTGGCCGATGGCCGGATGAAAGAAGCGTACGGTGTGCTCGAGACGGCGCTCACGCTTAATTACGAGCAGCACGTGCTGCTGTTCGACTACTTCCCGCAGCTGCGCGAGCAGCCCGGCCTGAAGCGCCTTATTGAGCAGTTTCGGAAATGATGAGTTGAAAAGCTGATTTTTTGCCTTGCCGCTGGCTTGTGCAATGCATTGGCTGATTCGCAGATGGTGGTAGTGAAATTCTCTGCCACGACCAATCTGGAAGCGTTACTTTTGCAGCCGCCCGCGTCTTACGCGGGCGGTTTCTTTTTTGGCGGCTGCCATTGCCTGGTTCGGAACGACTGTGGGATGATGCCAATGGGCCAGCATACCAACACATCAACTAAACAGAACATTAACCTAATGAACTACGACATTTCGCAACTTCCCGAACGCACGGCCAAGCCCCGCGAGCAAGGCTATACCATGATGATGGACAAGGGCCTGAGCCTGCGTGAAGTAGAAGACTTTCTGGAAGTGGGCGGGGCCTACACCGATATTGTAAAGCTGGGCTGGGCTACGTCCTACGTAGTGCCCAACCTAAAGCGTAAGCTCGAGATTTACAAGGAGGCGGGCATTCCGGTGTACTTCGGCGGCACGCTATTCGAAGCCTTCATCATCCGCAACCAATTTGACGATTACCGCCGCCTGCTGGATAAGTACGGAATGGAATACGCCGAGGTGTCCGATGGCAGCATCGACCTCGACCACGACCGCAAGTGCGAATACATCCGCGAGTTGAGCAAGGACGTGCAGGTGCTGAGCGAGGTAGGCTCGAAGGATGCCGAGAAAATCATTCCGCCCTACAAGTGGATTGCGCAAATGGAGACCGAACTGGCCGCCGGCGCCATCAAGGTTATTGGCGAAGCCCGCGAGGGTGGCAATGTGGGCCTGTTCCGGAGCACCGGCGAGGTGCGCTCGGGCCTGGTAGAGGAAATCCTGACCAAGATACCGTTCGAGAAAATTTTGTGGGAGGCTCCGCAGAAAGCGCAGCAGGTGTGGTTCATCAAGCTGCTCGGCGCCAATGTGAACCTAGGCAACATTGCTCCCAACGAAATAGTGAGCCTTGAAACCATTCGCCTGGGCCTGCGCGGCGATACCTTCTCCCACTTCCTCGACATGGACGCGGTAGACCCCATGTTCCGGCCCGCTGCCAAAACCGGCAAGCCAGGTACATCCATGCCCCGCGGCTAAACGTTGGTTGTGGTACCAAGGCTATAGTCTTTGTCTCAGACTAGCGGCTTCAAAATACTGCAGTACATAAAAAACGCCGGCCTCCTTGCGGAAGCCGGCGTTTTTAGTAGCCAGAGGGAGAGGCAGCTTATTGCTTCGTCACCTTCATGGTCTTCTTCTCGCCCGAGGGCAACATCACATTCAAGATGTAGAGGCCGCTTTTCAGCTCGCTCATGTTCTCCACGGGAATGTCGTTGCTGCCAAGGGTGATGGCCACCTGACGCTGACCTACCTGACGGCCGGTCATGTCGAGGATGCGCACAACAGCAGTACCGCTTACCGAAGAGTTCAGGCTCAGGTGCAGGGTTTCGTTGTTGAGCGGGTTGGGGTATGCCACGATGCTGGTGCTGGCTTCAGCAGCCTTGCCATCGAACGTTACTACACGAGGAGCAAAGAAGGTCGACTTGCCGTCCAGGTCCAACTGCTCGAGGCGGTAGTAACGAACACCAGCCTTGTTTTTCTCCGTGTCGGTGAAGGCATAAGCTTTAGGAGCCGTGCTGTTTGGCGTCTCGCTGGCTACAAAACCGACGTTGCGGTAGTTCTTGCCATCAACCGATACCTGCACGTTGTAGCCTTTGTTGTTCTGCTCGCTAGCAGTCTGCCAGGTTACCAAAGCATCGGCACCGTTACGCTTGGCATCGAAGCCAGTCAACGATACGGGCAGGGGCTTGTCGATGTCGCCCAGGGTGAACGTAGCGAAGGTGCGGACACCCGTCTTGGTCAGGATGTTGTTCACCTGGTCGAGAGCGTCGCGGCCCAGGCCGCCAAACTGGTTGCCGCCGCTGGTCGATACAAACAGTGCCAGATTTGGCTCAGGTACCGAGCCAGTGCCCTGCGGGCCTAGGTTAACGAGTTCGGTGTCGAGGTAACGGAATGTCAGGGTTGCTACCAGCGGGCCACTAAAGCTTGGGCGTACACCAAAAATACGACGGATGCCAAATCGGGCGCTACCACCATTGGTAGGCACCAAGGGCGTGTAGCTTTCGGCAGTGTTGCGGGTCACCGTAACATCGCCCGGATTGTTGGTGCCACCAAAGAGCAGCGTCAGACCAATGTTACCGAAAGTGCGGGGGTCTGGGTTGCCGTTCGAATCCACTTCATTGGCCTGAACAGATGTACGAACGGTTTTCAGAAAGCCGCGTACGTAGGCTGCATCCGTTTCGCCGAGCAACTGGGCACCATCGGGTGCATCAACAGAGCGGTTCGAGAATTCGAGGTAGTTTTTGTCGGGGTTCGAAGGGTCGGTGGTAAACAAGCCACCATTGGGCTGGAATTTCATCGACAAGCTAACGGACATAATACCAGTCAGGTTCTTGGTTCCACCTCCCGAAAGCTCTACGCGGGTGAAAGTGCCACCAGTAATAGTTTGGTTGCCAGTGCCCGCAAATTCGAGTATCGCTGGTGCACTGGAGCCAAGGCGCTGAATGTAGCTGTCAAAGGAATTGCTAAAGCTGCCATACACCATCCAACGGCCATTCACAAGGCGAAGAATAGAACGCTGGGCCTGCGAGCTGCCCTGCATGTCAACGTCGCGGCAAATAGCAGGGCCGGAGTTGGTGTTGTTGACGGCAGGACCACTTCCGCCAAAGGTGTTAAAAATAACGCCCGCGTTAATGTTCGGATACGGCTTGGTGTTCCCTACGCCAAAGTCTGGAATGATGACGTTGGTATTGAAATCAGGCACACGATTTAAATCCCAGTTGCCACTGTTGAACCAGTCGTCGTTGATGACACCAGTCCAGGTGTCTACCAGAATCGGAATACCAGTCGTGGTAAAGCTGGCCGTGTAGCCAGTGCCGCCGTTGTCGTCGCGCAAAATGGTTGGAGAACCGTTGCGCAGTACGTCGGCCTCGTAGCGAACACTGATGTTGAAAGTGCCGACGCCGAAGTTGGCCAAGCCAGAGATGATATTGCGAAGCGCGGTGTTGTTGGAGTACAGACGCGAGGTGCCGCCGTTCTGGGCTGTACCAGTGCCAACCTGTACCAAAGCAATTTGCGAAGGCGAGAAAATGATTGGGTTAGGCGTACCGGGTTGAATCGGCTTTACGATTTGGTAAATGAGACGTGCACCCTGTACAGCGTCGCCGCCGCTCTCAAACGTAGTCAGGTCACCACCGTTCAGGGTCAGCTTACCCGTGTTAATGTCATAAGCACCCAGGTTGGCACCTTGAAATTGTGGGACCGCGCCTGAACTGGCGCCGTAAGTCGTGTTAGGAGTGGTAGCACCGGTCGTGTTAATGAAAACGTTGCTGTTGCCGATGTTGGTAGGAGCAATTGGGGTACCAGTAACCGTGAACGTTGCGGTTTTTACCGGGGCGCTGGTAATGGAAGACCCAAAAGTATTGTTGTCGTTGGCTCGGAAAATAACATCAAAGTTGTAGCCCGTGCCTGCTCCACCGGTGAGAGAAGTCAGCAAGTTGCGGTTCAGGCCCGTCACGGTAAACGTGCGTACACCTGCACTGAGAGAGCCAGTTCCCAACGAAATGGAAGTGAATCCGGGAGCACTGCTGCCGGTCATATAAATGCGGAACAGCAGTTGGCCGTCATTGTAAACGCCACTTGGGTCATTGATGGTCAGCGTAGCTCCGTTCAAATTAAGAACGTCGGCAGAATTTGCTAGGTCGAAGGTGCCGAGGTTAGCACCATTGAATACACCAGGGCCAGCCGTGGGGTTCTGCGTATTCAGGGTGGTAGAAGTGCCTTTGATGTTTAGCGTTACCGTGTTGTCGGTAACTGCTGCTTGCGCCAGTACAGACTGCGGTGACCCCAAGCCAACGAAAATGGCGAAGAGCGGGAGCAAAAAGCTGAGAAAGCGACGCTGTCGTAACAGCTTAGGAGTAAAAGTTAAAGTTTGCATGGAATTGGGGATTAATTGTAAAAATTGAGAAGACGCTGAAGGGGGAGAGGCGTGTTCAGGGCGCATATACGCAGGGTTGAAAAAAAGGTCGAAGGGTTGGGAAAAAAAAATAAAAAGTGGTAAAACAGTGCAGGTTAGGAACTTTTAAGGGCAAAATAAAAATCCCGGTTTGGGAAATGAATGGGCTTTCATTGTCCTCTTTAATGGACCACACTGTAGGGCACGGTGGCCAAAGCTTTTTTCTCGGCTGGCAGTTCCACACCCAGCAAATCGTGGACACTTACCCGGATTTTATTGGACAGCTGGGTAATGGGCAAATCGTTGCTGTCGTAGCCAAAGGGGTTCTCAATTTCGTTGCCAATCATCTCCAGGCCCAGCATGGCGTAGGCCCCAATCATGGTCACGGGCACCATCCACCAGCCGCACGAATCGACGAGCACCAGGGGCATCACCATAATGAACACCGTGATGTAGCACTTGATAAAAAAGCTGTAGGAGTAGGGAATGGGCGTTGATTTAATGCGCTCGCAGGTACCGTTCACAGTCATCATGCCCAGGTAGTGCTGCTTGATGTTGATGAGGTGGATGGGGTCGAAAATCTGGACTTGCCGCAGCTGCTCCACGCTTTCCATGAGCACGGCGATGATGGTAGAGCACACGCTTTCGGCCTTTTGCAGCCGGTCAATGATGTCGGGGGTGGCCTCCATCTTGTCGAAACGCACGCGGTTGCGCAGGCTGCCTTCGAGGGCGATGGGAAAGTTGGAGATGAGCGCAGCGAAGTAGCGGCGGCTCGATTTGGCCTCGCGGGGCAGCAACGCATTCATTTCCATGGCCAGGCCACGGCATTGCGACACGAGCTGTCCCCATACCTGGCGGCCTTCGTAGTAACGGTCGTAGGCCGTGTTGGTGCGAAACACCAGCAGCAAGCTGAGCAGAATGCCTAGAATGGAGAGGTACTCGCGCCCTATGCGAACATTGAGGGTATGAAAATCGAGGCTAATGATGGCAATAGCGGAGCCGTAAAGCCCCACCAAGGCCACACGCTTCAACAGAAGTCGGATGACTGCAGAGGTGTGGAAGTGCCATAGGGCCCGCCACCAATCTCCGCCCTGATACACAATCATCGGGATAGTAAATATGTATGTAATTCAATAACATGGACGGGCTGTGGCGGGGGTAGGCAGCCAACGAGCCCATATACGGAAAGGTTGATAAGAGGGTGTGAGGTAAAAGAGCAATGCGGGTCCGAAATCGAAGATGGTAGCAGCCAATGCCAACCTAGGCAACATAACCGGGGCACAGCAATAAGGAGAGCTTCGTTAAAATAGTGGAGCTAATAAGAAAAACACCGCACTTTTCGGGGTAAATACAATTGTAATAGTTTTGGTTACAAAGATAATGCCGGATTGGGCCGTGAGGTAATTGGTTTAGTGAAATTGCCTGCAATGCGGCTACTTCAGCAGCAGCCCGTTTTCTTTGTACCTCACTTTTCGTCCGGCATGGAACTCCTTAAACACTTCTTCGACCTGTTGCTGCACCTCGACAAAACCTTGGTAAACGTTGTGCACGACTACGGCAACCTGACTTACCTCATACTGTTTCTCATCGTTTTCACCGAAACCGGGGTCATTGTGTTTCCCTTTCTGCCCGGCGACTCCCTGCTGTTTGCAGCGGGTGCCCTGGCTGCCCGCCCCGAAACCGGCCTGAGCGTATGGATATTGATGCCGCTGCTGATTGTAGCCGCTTTTGCCGGCGACAACCTGAACTATGTGGTGGGCGACTACTTAGGGCCGCGGGTGTTTCGCGAAGACTTTAAGCTTCTGAACCGCAAGTACCTCGACCAGACCCAGGCCTTCTATGCCAAGCACGGCGGCAAAACCATCATCATGGCGCGCTTCGTGCCCATCGTGCGCACATTTGCGCCGTTTGTGGCAGGCATCGGCACCATGACGTACCGCTACTTTGCTTCCTATAGCATTGTGGGCGCAGTGCTGTGGGTGGTGACGCTCTCGATGGCGGGCTACCTGTTCGGCAACATTGAAGTGGTGAAAAAGAACTTCGAACTGGTGATTTTAGGCATCATCGTGCTGTCGGTGCTGCCGCCTCTGGTCTCCTTCCTGAAGGAAAAATTTGGCAGCAAGCAGGCTGCTTAGCGGCCATCAGGCGAAAAGTTGTGCCTGGCCCGCTTTCGCATGACGTTCTTTAGACCTACGATTAGTCAGACCTGTTATTTATGCGCCAGTTCGGGCTTATCGGCCGCACCCTGCAGCACTCGTTTTCGCAGACCTACTTCACCCAGAAGTTTTATTCGCTGGGCCTGGCCGATGACCACCGCTACGACCTGTTCGAGCTGGCCGACATTCACGAGCTGCCAGCCCTGCTGCGCGCCCATCCCCAGCTGGTGGGGCTGAACGTGACGGTGCCGTACAAGGAAGTTGTGGTCTCGTACCTCGACGAGCTGGCTTCGTCGGCTGCCCGCGTAGGAGCAGTGAACGTGATTGAGCGGCTGGCCGATGGCCGGCTGCGCGGGCACAATACCGACGTGGTGGGTTTTCGGGAGTCGTTGCGGCAGTTTTTCCCGAACCGGCCGGACAGTCGGGCCCTGGTATTGGGCGCCGGTGGGGCCGCCAAAGCCGTGATAGTGGCCCTCAGCGACCTGGGTATTGGCTACCTGAGCGTGATTCGCGACCCGCTGGGCCACGGCCTAACCTACAACGAGCTGACGCCTAAAGTGCTGAAGGCGCATTCCCTCATCATCAACACCACGCCGCTGGGCACCTACCCGCAGGTAGATGCCTGCCCACGCTTAGCCTACGAGGTGCTGGGGCCGCAGCACTACCTCTACGACCTGGTGTATAACCCGAGCGAAACCCTGTTTATGGCGAAAGGACGCGAGGCCGGGGCACACACCAAAAACGGCTTCGAGATGCTGGAGCGACAAGCCGAAGCTGCCTGGGATATCTGGAACGGGCGGTAGGGCAGGGAAGCTGTCAAACAACAGCCCCTTCTGCTGCGCTTGTCGCAGCAGAAGGGGCTGTTAGAGTTGATTGGGATCGGTTATTCCACTCGGGGCGCGGTTTGGCGGCGGCCACCTTGCAGCAAGTAAAGCTGAGCAACCTCGCCCTTCTCGTTTTTGCCGAACTCGACCTGGGCCGGCACTCCGCGTAGGGTGAAAAGCGCCGGCGAGTTGGCCTCGGTTTCGAATTCGGGTTGCCCGGTGGCTTGCACAAAGAGGCGGCTGTCGCGCTGCTTCACCGTGATGCGGAACGTGGGGCTCAGCTCGTACACTCCTACATAGGTGTTCAATAGGGCCGTGGGTACGGCTACAGGCGCACCAGTAGTGACCGGAGCGACGGCTTGCGCAGCGGCAATACTGGGCGGGGTAGCGGCCTGGTGGTTGATGAGGCGAAGCAGGCCCCGGCGCAGCTCGGCAAGAGCGGGGCTGCTGTGGTTATCGAGCAGCACAATGCACTGCTGGCGCTGCGGCACCCGCACCATGAAAGAGCTGAACCCGTTGACGGCCCCGTTGTGCTCCTGTACCAGTACGGTATCGGGGGCGGTGCCAATGCGGGCTTGGAAGACTATCCAGCCATAGCCATAGTTTTCCTTAACGGGGGTGAAGAGCAGGCGCTGGCTGGCCGCCGACAGCACTTTAGTACCCAGCAGCGCCTCATTCCAACGGTAGAGGTCGGTAACGGTGGAGGTGATGGACCCGGCCGCATACGGCACGCTCATGTGGATGGGTGGGGCGGGGACCGGGCCCGCCGGTGTGGCACTGTAGCCGGCGGCACGGCGGGCATCAGCGGGCTCGGTGGGGGCGTAGGCAGTAGCGCGCAGCTTGGCGGGGTAGGCAATTTGGGCGTCGAATACCTGGGCGTACGACTTTCCTGTCACCTTTTCGATGATGGCCCCAAGTAAAATGTAGTTGGAGTTGCTGTAGTGGAATTGGCTGCCGGGCGCGTAGTCCAGTAGCAGGCCGGCGAAGATGAACACAAGCTGCGTGGGCGTTTGGGGCGTGGTGGCAATACCTGCGAAAGCCAGTTGTGCCAGGTACTCGGGCAGGCCGCTGGTGTGGCTCAGGAGCTGGTGCAGGGTGAGGGCCCGGCCGGTTGCGGAGGGGTAGTCGGGCAGGTAGTCGCCCACCCGGCCATCCAGTTTCAGCTTGCCCTGGTCTACCAATTGCAGCACCAAGGCAGCCGTAAACTGCTTGGTGAGCGAACCGATACGGAACTTGGTGTTTGGAGTATTGTGGGTGCCGGTGGTGCGGTTGGCCAGGCCGTAGCCTTTCTGAAGCACAACGCGGCCCTGGTCGGCCACCAGCACGCTGCCGTTGAACAGGCCGGCTTGCTGGTAGAGCTTCACATAGTCGTCGAGCTGTTTGGTCAGCGAAACGGCCGGTTGGGCAGTGGTAGTAGCACTTGCAGCAGGGGAGGCCGGCTGCTGGGCCACGGCCGGCGCGGTGGTTGCTAGCAGACCCAGCAATACAAAACGGAAAGAGCAAATAGGCAGCAGAAAGTTTTTCATGGCGGTAAGCAGGGAAAGGTGAGAAAGGGTGGCCGTTGAGTTGGAAGCCGAGGCAAACCTAGCCGGTCGGAAACCGCCTTTTTCAAGTATTCAACCAACCCTATGCCCTGGGCCGGCAACTCCCTTTTTCAGCCGGCCAACTGCCTTTGCCGGGAGCAACGTTAGCTGCGCAGTTGGCAAAAGGGGGTGAAGGCAGCAGGGCAGGCGTTGGCGGCTGGCAGCGGGGCGTTGGTTGAAAAATGCGGGCTAACCGCGCAGGCAACGGCTACCTTTCGGCGTGGAAAACCTCCTGATTTCACCCGTTCAATCTGCCTCTTCTGTTTCGGCCGGGGCTTCGGTGGCTTCCAGTACTGCCAGCAAATGGGCCGCCCGCCTGCGCTGGTGGCCCCAGGCAGCCGACTACACGCCCATTCCGTGGTGGGTGCACCTGCTGCTGGCGTTGGTGTTGCTGGCCATCGATGGGTTGCTGTACTACAGCATTCGCACTAATCCCAAGTCCACGTTGCCCCTTGATGTAGTGTGGTTTGTGCGCAACGCCGTGCTCGATGCCCTCACGGCAGCCATGTTTTACTGGAACTGGGCCGGGCTGTTTCCGCGCACTCTGGCGCTGGGGCGAGTGCAGGGCTACCTGGCGGGGGTGTTGGCATCAGCGGCGGGCTTCACCCTGCTGCGGCTGGCCACCTCGAACCTCGTGTACCACGTTATGAAAGGGGTTGACCCCGATTTGCGCGAGCTGTTCTGGCCGCTGTTTGCGGGATTGTTGCTGGGCAGCGTGGCCACGATGCTGGCCAGTTTGGCGGTGCGCATTACGCTCGATTACCTGCGCGGGCAGCGCACCCGGCACGAGTTGGAGCGCCAGCATCTCCTGACGGAATTGGCCATGCTTAAAACCCAGATTAACCCGCACTTTCTCTTTAATACCCTCAACAACATTTACTCGCTCACGAGCCGAAAGTCGGACCGCGCCCCCGAGGCGGTATTGCGCCTGGCCGAAAGCATGCGCTACCTGCTCTACGACAGCAGCGCCGACACCGTGCCCCTGAGCCAGGAGCTGGCCCACCTGCGCAGCTTTTTGGACCTGCAGCGCCTGCGCCTGCCCGAAGCCGAAGCCGAAGCGGCCATCGTGCTGCACGTGCATGGCGCGGTGCCGCCCGAGGCTTTCAGCATCGCACCGCTGCTGCTGCTGCCACTGGTCGAAAACGCCTTCAAGCACGGCGACCTGGCCGCCCGCCCCGAGGCCATCCGCATTGAAATCGAGCTGCCCGATGCCGACACGCTGCAAGTAACGGTGCACAACTACGTGGTGGCCCGCGATGCGGCGCTGCCCGCCCAGCCCGGTGGCCTGGGCCTGCACAACCTGCGCCGTCGGCTGGAGTTGCTGTATCCCGGCCGCCATGCGCTTACGGTGCGCACCCTGCCGGGCGAGTACGCGGTGACGTTGGAGCTGGGGAGCGAGGTGAATGCGCGGTGAGGTAGAAAGTGCGTCGTGCTGAGCCCAGCCGTTAACTTGCCGGGCCTTTCCAGTTTCCTGCTCGCCCGCCATGCAACGCCTTTCCTGTGCTATTCTCGACGACGAACCGCTGGCCCTCGACCTGCTGGCCGACTACTGCGCTCAGGTGCCATTTCTGGAGCTGCGGGGGCGGTTTCACGATGCCTTAGCCGGGCTGGCTTTCCTACAAGACAACCCAGTTGATGTCGTGTTTCTGGATATCAACATGCCGCGTCTAACCGGGCTGCAGCTTGTGCAGCTGCTGCCTGCGCCTGCGCCGCGCATCATCTTCACTACCGCCTTCGACCAATACGCTGTGCAGAGCTACACGCTGAACGCGGCCGACTATCTGCTTAAACCGATTGCCTTCGACCGGTTTCTGCAGGCTGTGAATAAGGTGCGGCCGGCAAATGGAGCAGCTGCTTCGGCAAGCAGCGCCTCCAGCGCACCAACCGCCCCAGCCAAAACAGCAACTCCGCCCGCTACCGCAGCCGCACCGGCTGATGCCATGTTTGTGAAGAACGAGCACCGCCTACAACGCGTGGCTTTCGACGATATTCTGTACGTGGAGGGCATGAAGGAATACCTGATGCTGCACACCACTACGGGCAATATTCTCACCCTGCAATCCTTCCGGCGGGTAGAGGAAGTGCTGCCGCCCGAGCGGTTTGCCCGCATTCACAAGTCATTTCTGGTGGCCCTCAGCCGCATCGAGCACGTGGAGCGAGGCAAGGTGCAGGTGGCAGGCCGCCTGCTGCCGGTAGGCGATACGTACCGCGATGCCTTCGCCGAATTGATTCGGGCGCACCAGCAATTATAAAAAAGCCCCGGCTCTGCACAGGGTTCTTGTCCTTACCCAAAACGGCGGTCGTTGCTCCGGTCCGACCGCCCTAGGCGGTCCGACCGGTTGTTGGCGGAGCGAAACCGGGGGTGCTTCAACCGGTCGGACCGCCTAGGGCGGTCGGACCGGACCGGTCAAGTGCCGCCAACAGGCAGGCAAAGCGTTTTGGGTAAAGACAAGGCTGCAAGCGGCAACCGGGGCTTTTTAAATGAAGAATACCGGCTTGAAGGCGGTGGTGCCTAGCGTTACCCATGGGGCAAAGCCAGTTCAACAGCTAGCCCTACTTCGCAGCCAGTTTCTGGGCAATTTGGGCCGTGTGCCTGCCTTGGTAACGGGCTCCTTCGAGTTCGTTGGGGCTAGGCTGGCGTTCGCCCTGGCCGCCGGCTACGGTGCTGGCGCCGTAGGGAGTGCCACCGGTTACTTCTTCGTGGCCCATCTGGCCTTGCCAGGCGTAGGGCAAGCCCACAATCACGAAGCCGTGGTGCAGCAGCTCGGTATGGAAGCTGCGGATGGTGGTTTCCTGGCCGCCGTGCTGGGTAGCGGTACTTACGAACACGCCGCCCACTTTGCCCACAAGGGCACCCGTGGCCCAGAGGCCGCCGGTGCTGTCCATGTAGGCCTGCATCTGGCCGCACACGTTGCCGTAGCGGGTGGGCGTGCCGAAAATGATGGCGTCGTATTCTGCTAGTTCCTGCGGGGTGGCCACCGGAATGTGGGCGAAGGCCTGCTGAGCACCCGTAGCACCAGTCTGGTCGAGAATGGCCTGGGGCAGCGTTTCGGGCACGCGCTTTACCACGACTTCGTTGCCGGCAACTTCACGGGCACCTTCGGCAATGGCTTCGGCCATTTTCCAGATGTGGCCATAGGTGGAATAAAAGAGCACAAGAGTCTTCATGTGAGCAAGGGAAAAGTTGAAATGAAAGAGAAGAATTGCAAAGCAGTGGAGAAACAAGTTGTACGAGTGCTACTGCAAAAAGCTTGGTGATTCCTACTGAATTGCCTGCAAAATTTGGGCGCATCGGCTGCCGTGGTGCCGGGTGCTATCTTGCAGAATGAATGCGGCTTTAGTAGAGTTTTGGCGCGGACTGGCTGCAATTGTGGCGTGGGCTTGCAACCATTTGGCGCGGGTGGGCATCTCCCATCCGTCGGCGGTCCACGCGCCGGCAGCTATTGCTACCAACTCGCCTTCTTATGCTGCAGAAACAGACTTTATTAACTTCTTCCCTGGCCGGTACGGGTACCTGCCGCCGGGCATGAGCGCGGCCACCTGGTTTGCGTTCGGGGCCGATGATGTGCTGCCCGACCAGCCCGCCGTGGCCCCGCGCCTGACGGCCAGCCGCTCGTCGGCTATTGCCAGTCCGCCCACCGAGGCCGAGCTGATTGATGGCTGCCTGCGCGGCCGCCAGCTGGCCCAGAAGCTGCTCTACGACAAGTACGCCGGCAAGATGATGGCCGTGTGCCTACGCTACGCCCAAACCACTTTCGAGGCCGAGGACGTGCTGCAGGAAGGCTTCCTCACGGTGTTTCGCACGCTGGGCAGTTTCCGCCGCGAGTGCCCGCTGGAATTCTGGATTCGCCGTATCATGATTAACGCTGCGCTGCGCCAGCACCGCCGCAATGCTTCGCTGGTGGCAGTGAGCGACGGCGACTACCCCGAAACGCTGTCCAGCGAAGAGTTTACCTTCAGCAACTTTAACTTTAATGAGCTCCTGGAAATGGTGCAGGAGCTGGCCCCACGCTACCGCATGGTGTTCAACCTGTACGCCATTGAAGGCTATACCCACAAAGAAATCGGTGAATTACTAAATATCAGCGAGGGCACCAGCAAGTCGCAATACTCTCGTGCCCGCGTCATCCTACAAACCAAACTGGAGCGCCTCAACGCCCCAACCCGTCATGTCCGCTAATCCTATCGAAAATAACACTACGCCTAAAACCACCGGCAGCCTGGAGGAATTATTCCGCCACCACCTGGGCGAGGAGGCCGCCGTGCCCCCGCGGCCCATGCTGTGGGACCAGATTGACAACTCGCTGCTGATTCGGCAGAATGAAACCTACCGCCGTCGCCTCGTGGCTACGCGCTGGGTAGCCGCGGCTAGCCTATTGTTGGCTTCGCTGGCTGGCACCGGCTGGTGGGTTGGCCGCACCGACCTGGTCGGCAGCCCCGAAATGGCTACAACAACGGTGAGCCGTCCGGCTGCAAACGACGCGCAACTCAATTCGGCTACCACCCGCCCCAGCTTCGGCGCGGCTGGCAATGCTGGTTCGACCGCAGTAAGCATTGGTGCGGTGGCTTCGGCAGCTGACGGCGATGCTTCAGGACGTTCAACGTCGGCTTCGCCGGACGTTGCTTCGACTGCCCAAGTTGGCCAGCGGAGGGGCCTGAATAATGCTGGTGGCACTGTGTTAGCTACTTTCGGCGGTTCGGGTCGTCCGATGGCAACCAGCAACTCCGCCGGCCAGCTAGCCAGCAATGAAGCCACTACGGTTGCCATGAATGCGGCCAGCGAGCCTAGTGGAACGCAAGCAGGTACGGTTGCTGCTCAAGGTGCCAAACTACCCGGTTCTGCTGCAGAGGCTGCGAATAGTTCGATTGCCGCGAACGGTGCGGTTGCCATTGGCGGTACGACCACCACGGCAGCTGGTGCTACGCTGGCTACGGGTAGCGCCGGTACTGCCGCAATGGCGGTTCCTACTACGGCTTCAGTATCAGCGGCGTCGCTGTCGGCTTCGGTCGCGGCGGCCCCGGCTACCACGCTGGGCGCAGAAGAAGCTGGCTTGTTGGCTAGCCGCATGGTCGCGCTGGGTACCGTTGAAACCCCCGCCCCGGCACTGCCTAGCGCGCTGGCTGCTGGCCCCGAACCTACTGAGCTTGCCCTGGGTACGCACCGCTGGCAGTACGGCGCCAGCTATACGGCCAGTGCCTTCAACCCCAATATCAACTTCTCACGGGCTGGCATCGAGCCCGAGTTTGGTTACAACCCTGTGCTGGGGCCGGCCGAGCTGAGCGAGCGAGCTGCCACCGAATACCGCCAGAACCTGCACGCCGGCTTCAGCCAGCGCCTGGCCCTCACCGTGGCTCGCAGCTTGCGCGGCCATTGGTCGCTGGGTACCGGCGTCGAGTTCACCAAAGCCAATGCTCGCTCGGCCAGCACGGTGGCCTTTGTGGGCGAGCAGATTGCCGACGGCGGCCAGACCGTGGGCAGCGGCCAGCGTCGCACCACCGATTTTAGCTACACCATGGCCAGCCTGCCGCTGGAGTTGCGCTACAGCAACTCCGCCAAGCGGGGCTGGAGCCTCTACGGCCGCCTCGGCGGCGTGGTGAGTGCCCTGCTGGGCAACCGCAGCGAAGTAGCAGGCCGGCCCGAGGTTACCCAGACCTATAGCATCACTTCGGCCAGCACACCCTACCGCCGCCTTACCAGCAGCGTGCGTGGCGCGGCAGGTGCCCGGTTCAGCCCCGGAGCTGGCCGTTGGGCCTTTTCGATGGGGCCGGTAGCCGAGCTCGGCCTGGTGTCGCTGAACGCGCATCCGGTGCAGAACTACTTCGCCCAAAGCCACCCCTACAGCGTGGGTGTGGAGGCTGCAGTAGAGTTTGGGCGGTAAGATTTGAAAGACAGGAGGCAGGACTTTTGTCATGCTGAACGCAGTGAAGCACCTTATCACGCTAGAACGGTTGGTTCTTACGTGACAAGGTGCTTCACTGCGTTCAGCATGACAGATACATCCCTCGTTCTACACTCTTTTCCAAATGCCGCGAAACCCATTGCGTGTCGTTTGGGTTAAGGTAGGCTGACCAATTCGGCCTACCTTTCGCGTTGCATGGAGTATAAACTGACCTCTGAATTTAAGCCGACCGGCGACCAGCCCACCGCCATTGCCAAACTCGTGGAGGGCGTGAATAACGGCGAGCACGCCCAGGTGCTGCTGGGGGCCACCGGCACTGGCAAAACCTTCACCATGGCCAACGTGATTGCCGAAACCGGCAAGCCGGCCCTGGTGCTGTGCCACAACAAAACGCTGGCTGCCCAGCTCTACGGCGAGTTCAAAGCGTTTTTCCCGAACAACGCGGTCGAATACTACATCAGCTACTACGACTACTACCAGCCCGAAGCCTACATCGCCAGCACCGATGTGTTCATCGAGAAAGACCTGGCCATCAACGCCGAAATAGAGAAGCTGCGGCTGCACACGACTTCGACCCTGCTAAGCGGCCGGCGCGACGTGATTGTGATTGCCTCGGTGTCGTGCATCTATGGCATTGGCAACCCCGAGGAGTTCGCTAAAAACGTCATTTTCCTGAAGCCGGGCATGCGCTACACGCGCAATGCGCTGCTCTACCAGTTCGTGCAGATTCTGTACTCGCGCACCGAGGTAGAATTTACGCGCGGCTCGTTCCGGGTGAAGGGCGATACGGTAGACGTGTTTCCGGCCTACGCCGACTACGCCATTCGCCTGTATTTCTTCGGCGATGAGATTGAGTCGGTGCACAAGATTGACCCGGTGAGCGGCAAGAAGCTGAGCGACGAGCCCAGCGGCTTGGCCCTGTACCCGGCCAACCTGTTCGTGACCGGCAAGGAAACCCTGAACTCGGCTATCAAGCAGATTCAGGACGACATGGTGCAGCAGCACGCCTATTTCGAGAAGGAGGGGCGTGATGCGGAAGCCAAGCGCATCATGGAGCGCACCGAGTTCGATTTGGAGATGATTCGGGAGCTGGGCTACTGCTCGGGTATCGAGAACTACTCGCGCTACTTCGACGGCCGCTCGCCGGGCTCGCGTCCTTTCTGTCTGCTCGACTACTTCCCCGACGATTACCTACTGGTAGTGGACGAAAGCCACGCCACCATGCCCCAGATTCGGGCCATGTGGGGCGGCGACCGTAGCCGCAAAACCGCCCTTATCGAGTACGGCTTTCGCCTGCCTTCGGCCCTGGACAACCGGCCGCTCACGTTTAACGAGTTCGAGAGCATGTACCGCCAGGCCGTGTTCGTGTCGGCCACGCCAGCCGACTACGAGCTGGCCCAGGCCGACGGCGTGGTGGTGGAGCAGATTATTCGCCCCACTGGCCTGCTCGACCCCGAAATTGACATTCGCCCCAGCATCAATCAGATTGACGACTTGCTCGACGAGGTAGACGAGCGGGTGAAAATGGGTGACCGTGTGCTCGTGACCACCCTCACCAAGCGCATGGCCGAGGAGCTGAGCAAGTACATGGACCGCCTGGGCATCAAGGTGGAGTACGTGCACTCCGACGTGAAAACGCTCGACCGCGTGGAAATTCTGCGTAAGCTGCGCCTGGGCGAAATCGACGTGCTGATTGGTGTGAACCTGCTGCGCGAAGGCCTCGATTTGCCCGAAGTGAGTCTGGTAGCTATTCTGGATGCCGACAAGGAAGGCTTCCTGCGCGACCAGCGCAGCCTGATTCAGACGATGGGCCGCGCCGCCCGAAACGACCGGGGCAAGGTGATTATGTACGCCGACCGCATCACCGGCTCGATGCAGCGCGCCATCGACGAAACCAACCGCCGCCGCGCAACCCAGGCCGCCTACAACGAAGAGCACGGCATCACGCCGCGTACCGTACGCAAGAGCCACGCCGAAATCATGGGCCAGACCGACCTGGCCGACTACCGCACCGTGGAAGCCGCTGGCTACGGCAATGCTGAAGCCGATGGTGTAGCCCTAGCCATGGCTGCCGAACCCGTAGTGGCCATGATGAACAAAACCGATTTAGAAAAGCTCGTTAAAACCACCGAGAAGCAGATGGAAGCCGCCGCCAAGGACCTCGACTTCCTAACAGCCGCCAAGCTGCGCGACGAACTGGCCGCACTAAAAGGCATGCTGAAAAACAAGCGGGATTAGCCAGGGTTAGTGCTGTATTTAGGAAGGGACTTCAGTAGGTGACCAACCGGTTACCTACTGAAGTCCCTTCCTTTTTCACGCATTAAGCTTTCCCTGCTCTGCCTGGCGCTATTGGCTGGGCCGGCCGTGCTGGCCCAACGCGCGCCCGTTCTGTGGCCGCTGTCCGAAATTGGCCTAACGGTTACTTCCTCCATTACCTCCGTGCGCAGCGAACCGGGAGTGCGCTATCAGTACCAGCTGCTGCACCTCGACAACCACCGCATTTGGCTGGCCCTGGCTTGGCACGGGCAAACCAAGCTAGAGCCAGCGTGTCAGTTCATCAATCCCAACCTGACCGGGGAGTTGGATGCGCTGTTGATGCAAACCCTGAACGAATTGGCTGCCGCTGGCTGGGGAGCTGGTGGAAACTCGGTCGGTAAGCCAACCCTCGGAGGCAGTATAAAAAACGGAGACTGATTTAAAGTTAAACAACCCCAATACGCCCGTTTATACGACGACGACTTCCATCAAAACTTCTTCGCAAACGTACTATCTGCTGCGGCGCGCATTGCCAATGCCTTAGCAGCGTTTCCTCTGCTGCCCAGGATAAAAAGGTGGCGCGACGAACGGCTTACTGATAGTCTGATTTGTTGAGTTTACCTATGACGTAGCCTGGTAGAGCATGGGTTTTATCGTATTCGAGCAGCATTTTATACAACTCAGCGTTGCTGAAGCGCGTGAGCTTACCAATGCCAATGCCAGTCGGAACACCCCCGTAAATAAGGTAGGCCAGTGGCGAAACGGTAACCGTGTAAGTGCCTGTGCTGGTGGTTTTAGTGCCCGCCTGTAAAGCCAGGTAACCCACCAAAGCTCCGCCGCCCAGTATCCAAAAGGTGCCGCCGGTACGTTTGCGGCCGAACATGTGAATGGCCGCCCGAGCTTCCTTGTCTGCTACGTATCGGATAACCAAGTAGCTAGTGTAGTTGCCTGGCACCGAGGTGGGGGGCAACAGCGTTGCGCTGGTGAGGGGAACGGCAGCAATGACCGCCGGGGTGGTGGCAGCGGCCGGAGCCGGTGGGGCAGTTGCGGCCGGTACTTCAGTGGGAGTGGTAGGAGTGGTTTGCGCCCGCGCCGAGAGCGTGCACAAGCTCAGCACGACAGATGCCACCCGAATGCGAGTAGAAAGAACCATGGGTTAGAATGAGGAAAATAGAAAATAGAATTGATGTGCCGGCCAAATGAAAAGCCATTGAACAAGCCGACAAAACTAAGTACATCTGCCCTTCGCCACTGCCCGGTTGCCACAAAAAAGTGCCGGCCAAACCCCTAGGAGTTAGCCCGGCTTTTTAGGGCCGCTGATTTAGCCCGCTGCCCATCATTAATAGCTGGGTATGGCATCGCGCGGCAACATACTGCGTGGGGTCATCGGCCTGGCCATTAGGCAAGCGAGGCGGCCGGGGACGGCAATCAGACCGCCTTTTTCACTACGCTGATGGTGCCATCGTGCTCCAGGCGCACGGTTTTGGTTTGGGCGAGGTCGTCGAGGTTGGCTCCCACGCGCAGGCCCGATTGCAGCGCTTCGGGGCTGATGCTGGCCCGGCGCAACTCGTCGTGGTGAATGGTCGCGCCTTCGGCCAGGATGCTGGCTTCGCCCTTCACCAGCCGGCCAATGGTGGGAAAAAGTAGGTGAGGTAGGCCGGTCCCCGGTGCACCAGCACGAGCGTAAGGGCAGCGGCGAGAATGGTGAAAAACGGCGCATCGGCGGCAATGGCGCGGCTGAGCGTGGCCCCGAGCATGAATTTGACCACCATCTCAAGGACGCTGTTGCTGGCAAATGTGCGCCGGCCCGAGAGGCGCAGCAGCACAATGGCCACCAGAAACACCACCACCGTGCGGGCCGAAATCTGGCCGGCGGTAATGGTTTGGGCCGTTTCTTGCAGGCCGATGAGGTCGGCGAAGAATTCTTTCATTGGGGAGGAAATGCGGTGGCTCTGCAGCAATACGCAAGGCGCCACCGCTCCGACCACCGCCGGAGCCGACAACATTCGCTAGCCAGCCAAAAAGTCGATTATTCAGCTGCCAAACGAACGGAGGCCTACGGCTGGCGGTAGAGCACGCCGCCCTTCATCACCAGCCGGATTTGGCGCAGAGCGGCCACGTCCTGGGTGGGGTCGCCGGCCACGGCCACAAGGTCGGCCAGCAGGCCAGGGGCGAGGCGGCCCCGGTCGGCGAGGTGGAAAATACGGGCGTTGCCGCTGGTGGCCTGGCGCAGCACCAGCAAGGGGGTGAAGCCGTAGTCGCGCACCAGCAGCTCCATTTCACGGGCGTTGTCGCCGTGGGTAAATACGCCTACATCGCCGCCCATAGCGAACGGCACGCCAGCCTTCACGGCGGCTGCCATGCTTACGTGCTTCTGCTGAATGCGGGCTGGTACTGGGTCGGTGCCCTTGCGCCAGCCTTTGTACTGGGCCGTGGCATCGCCGGCGGCCACGGTAGGGCAGAGGGCCATGCCGCGTTTTTTCATCAACTCGAAGATTTCGGGGGTGCCGCCATCGCCGTGCTCAATGGTCTCGACGCCGGCCAGGATGGCACGGCGCATGCCCTCGGGCGTGCTGGCGTGGGCCACCACACCGCGCCCAGCCGAGCGGGCTGTTTGCACAATCAGGTTCAGCTCGTCCTGCGAAAACGTGGTTTGGGTCGACCCATCGGCTCCCCAGCGGTAGTCGGCGTATACTTTGATGAGGTCGGCGCCCTTGCCCATTTGCTCGCGCACGGCCCGGATAATGCCGTCGACGCCGTCGGCCTCCTGCGCGCCCTGCGGCACGTCCTCGTCAACCGACAGCTTGGGGCCGTAGCTGCCGGTGGCTACCAACGCTCGGGTGGCTACCAGCAGGCGCGGACCGGGAATAATGCCTTGGTCGATGGCCTGCTTCAGGCCCACGTCGGCGTAGCCTGCGCCTTCGGTGCCGAGGTCGCGGGCAGTGGTGAAGCCGGCCAGCAGCGTGCGCTGGGCGTGGGCCGTGGCGCGGGCCACCCGCAGGGCCTGCGATTCCAGCAGTACCTGGTCGTTCCAACTGGTTTCGTTGTAGGGGTGCAGCAGCAGGTGCGAGTGGCCTTCGATAAGGCCGGGCAGCAGGGTGAGACCGGGTAGTTCGAGGGTGCGTGTACCGGCCGGGGCGGTCACCTGCGCAGCTGGCCCTACAGCGCTGATTTTATTGTTTTCAACCAGTACAGCCCAGCCCTCGTGGCGGTCCTGGCCGTCGAAAACGGCCGCCGGGCGTAGCAGGGTGGCTGCGGGGGTTACTGGCTGGGCGTGGCTTGCGAAGACGCTGCTAATAACCAATAACGCGGTGCTCAGCCCGCGGTGGGTAGCTGGAGATGAAGAGGGCTGGCGTAAGAAAAAGTGCTTCATAAATGGAAAGCGCTACCGGTGAACCCACGGGCTGGCGCCACCCGAAACTACTACGCCGCCGCAGTTCCGGGTGGCGATGCCACCAATGCAGCTACTCGGCCAGCCACTGCGTGGCGCGGTATTCGCCGGGCCCGAGGAACAGGCGCAACAGTGCATCGGCCATTTTAGGGCCGTTGGAGCTGTTGGTGAGGAATACCAGGCTTTCCTTGGTACCGGGCAGCGTCATGTAAAAACCTTTGAAGTTGCCGTTGTCGCCCCACTGCCATTGGGCCAGGCCCCGGCTGGTGGTAGCCAGCCCCACGCCGCAGGCCCAAGCAATAAATGGGTCGGTGGCTGTGGCCGGCTGGCCGAAGCGCCGGGCCTCGTTGGCCGGCGTAAGAAGCAGTTGCGCAGTGGCAAGTTTCAGGCCCCGGCCCGTCATCATGGCCTGCAGAAACCGGCTATAATCAGCAGCCGTGCTGAACAGGCTGAAAGCGCCATAAGCGGCCGGAAAGTGGTTGATGGCTACCGGCTGGCTTTTGCCGTCGTGGCCCGAGGCAGCATTGGCGGCAAATTTCTCCTGCCACACAAAGCTGCTGTTCTGCATACCCAGCGGTTTAAAGACTTCATCCCGCGCCAGCGTTTCGAAATTCTTGCCGGTAAGGTGCTCCAGCGTTTTTTGCAGGAACACGTAGCCTTCGCCCGAGTAATTCCAGCAGCTGTCGGGCGCGTATTTCAACCGTAACGGGGTGGTGGGCCATTCCGGCTTTGTGGGGTTGGCAGCCCAGTTGGGTAGGCCGGTCGTGTGGCCCAGCACCATGCGCGCAGTGATTTTATCGGCATTCGCCGCGCCTTGCAGCCGGGGGTAAGGTGCGTAAGTCAGCAGCGGCTTATCCAGCGTCAGCACGCCCCGGTCGAGCAGGCGGAGCGTGACGTAGGCCAGCACTGCTTTGCCCAGCGAGGCGGCTTCGAAAACAGTGGTCGCATCTACAGGTGCTGGCTGGCCGGCCGTGCGCTGGCCCAGGGCGTAGGCTTGTGGCTTGCCATTGTGGCTGTACACCAGCTGCATGCCCGGCACGCCGGCCTGCTGCATCAGCGCGGTGAGGTCGGTGGGCACCGACTGGGCACGGCTTTGCAGCCCGAACAGCATCGACAGCAGCAAAAGAAGTGGTTTTTTCATGGGGCCAGCAAAGTAGCGCTGCGGGCCGGTAGCGGCGGCCGAACTACTGCTGCCATAGATGCACCCGGCTGCCGCAGCGTTGCCTGGCTCGTTGCTTACTTCCAGGCGTGGAGCAGGCGGCGCACCAGAATAATTTCGCCGGTGTGGTAGGCGGCGTGGTCGGCAATCAGAAAGGCCTCGCGCAGAATGGTCTGGCCGGTACCGTGTGGCAGGCGGGCCAGCAGGTCGGTGCCAGGGGCATGTATCAGATGCAGAAAGCGCTGCCGGTCCTGGCGGATACGGTCCAGGGTTTCCTGCCACTGCTCTTCGTCGGCGGTAGCATCCGGGGCCGGCCAGTAGCCGTCCGGCCATTTGGGCGATTCGTGTTGGGGTTCGAGGCAGAACTCCACAATGTCCCACTGCGCGATGCGCACGTGCTCTACCAATTGCCAAATGGTGTAAGGCACGTCCAGCACGCGCTTATTCCATAGTTCGGGCGTGAGGTTGGCACAAGCTTCTTCGAACGTAGCGTGGGCATTGCCCTTGGTGAGCAGGCTGGTGAGCTCAGCTAACAGAGCTTTTTGGTTGGGCCTATCCATTTAATGCCACTATTTGCTTTTTTGTAAAACCGTTAGTGCCCCGGTCGAATACAGCGCAGCTCCTATCAATACAGGCTGGAAGAACAGCCGGGCCAGGCGCTTGGCATCGGTATCGAGGCCAAAAGCCGAAATATGGTGGGTGTACTGGTGCACGTTGCCGGGGAAAACAGCCACGTAAAACGCGGCCAAGCCCATGCCCATGCGTGCCCGGTTTTTACCTTTCAACAGCAGCAGCGCCAGCCCCAGCGCAATTTCCAACACCCCCGATTGCAGCACCACGGTGTCCTTGTCCTCCGGCACAGAGTCGGGCACCTGCGCCTGGAAATCCTGCCGTGCGAAGGTGAGATGGCCCGTGCCGGCCACAACCATAAATGTGCCCAGCAGGCCGCGGGTCACGTTTTGCAGAGTGGTCGTGTAGGGTTGGAGCATAGCGGGTTTGCGGGTTGGTCAGCAAGCTATACGGCTGCTGGCCTGCATATGGGGAACAGGGTTTGCCATTTGTCAACACTTGCAAACGAAGACACTGTTTTTGATGGCCTTTTATTGCCTATAGAAGGACGTAGAATCTTGATGCAGGCTCGCGCAACAAAACAGTAGAGCAACCTTTTTGCTACTCGGCTGGTCATGACTGTATTCGCGTTTTTCTATCATAATCTCATGAAACACACTCCACTTATTGCCGTCGCCTTCCTTGGGGCTATGCTTTTCGCCTGTTCAAAAGACAAGTCTGCGCCGGTGTTGAAAACAGCTTCACTCAACGACACCACTTGGCGTATGACGGGCTATACCATAGCATTTGGGCCCGTGAACGGCCCTGCTACAGGCACAAATAATTTTTTCCAGTCCTATTCAAATGACCCCACCATACCCTGCCTGGGGCTGAACGCATTCACCTTTACCGCGGCGGGCAAAGTCCTCTGGACGCAAGAGCCCCGTGGCTGTTCGATGGTAAGCAACTTTGTGAGTTCCGACTGGGGAACATGGAGTGTGAATAATGCACAGACGCAACTCACCGTCAACAGCCCACAGGCAGGGGCCGGCCGAAGTGCTATGCCCGTGGTGTACGCCGTGCCGGGAGCGTACAATTACACAATCAGCAGCACCACCCTCACCCTTAGTGCCAGCTATATTTATGGGCAAAAGCAGGATTCCCTTAAAGTGGACAGGGCCATATTTACTCGGCAATAGTTCGCCACACCAAACGATAAAAAGGCCTGGTCTTGAGCGCATAAGCACAAGGCCAGGCCTTTTTCTGATGCGAAAGTTGCTGCTAGCCTAGTGCGCCTGCAACCAGTTGCGCCCGCTGCCCACTTCTACTTACAATGGCACGCCGCGGGGCAGTAGCAGCGCCGTCGTCATCAGCTCCTTAATTTTGGGGCGATGACTCTGCGGTGGTCTGGAGCGTGTAGGCAGCTGTAGGAGCTTTACTGCATGCGCAGCCATGAGTTAACGAGCGTATCTGCCCTTAGTAATAGCCGTGTTTTCCAGGGCCAACCTACCCCGGGCAATAGCGAGGCCGAGCGTGCTTTTTGATTGATGTGAGGTGGTCTAGCTAAGCCGGACACAATTGGGACGTGGTTTGAAGTTGCTTTTCAAAGTGGTTG